>JAQBHE010000433.1:0-4994 GCA_032128015.1 Holophagae bacterium | reverse complement strand
CACCGGGCGCTTTGCGCTGCGCCTATTCGAAAGCGCCCTTTCGCCAGATGCCAGTTACCGGGGTGTCGATCTCAGTCCCACAATGGTCGCGCTGGCCCGGGCCCGTCTCGCACCGTACGCACAGCGCGCGCAAGTGAGCGTCACCGACGGCGGCCCACCGACTGACGAACCGGCGGACTCTTGCGACCGATTCGTGTCCAACTACGTCTTCGACCTCCTCGCCGAAGGGGAGATCCGCAGCGTGATGCGCGAAGCTCACCGAATGCTCCGCCCGGGCGGGTCGTTGTGCCGGGTGGGCCTCTCTTCGGGCGTCGGTCCGGTCTCGCGAACGGTCGCGAGGGCCTGGGGCCGGCTCCAGGCACACCTGCCTTCGATCGTCGGCGGTTGTCGTCCGATCGATCTACTGCCACTCCTCTCGTCTTCGTGGCGAGCTCGACACCACGAGAAGGTCGTGGCCTTCGGGATCACGTCCGAAGTCCTGGTCGCGGAGCGTCGCTAGGTACGGCCGTCATCGCACTGCGACCGTCTGTTCCCGATAGGCTGCGGCCAGAGCCGCAAAGCAGGAGGGCGCTCATCGATGCACGTCAACTTCGCGATCGTCTTCGTCAGCGACATGGCGCGTTCGGTCGCCTTCTACCGCGACCTGCTCGGCTTGCCGCTTCGCTTCGAGTCGTCACACTGGACCGAGTTCGCGACCGAAGGCGCGACCCTGGCGCTGCACAAGAGCGACCAGCCCGCGACCACCGGTGGCCCGAATCGCGAAGTTGCCGGTAGCTGTCGACCCGGTCTCGCCGTCCCGAACCTCGACGAGTTTCATCACACCATGATCGCGAACGGCGTGATCTGCCTCCAGGAGCCGAAGGACGTCTTCGGGTCGCGGCTCGCCCAGTACGCCGACCCCGACGGCCTGGCGATCTCGGTCGGAGAACCGCGCACGGGCTGATTGGCCCTGCGCTACCGACGCCCCGCTCGCGACCGGTGTTACGAGACCGTCGCCTGTCCGACGATCCACACCGCTTCCGAGCTGAGCGTCTGGGCGAAGCGGCCTCCTTCTTCCTGAAGCTTCCGCCATTCGGCGACGGTATAGATCACGAAGTCGGTGGGGACCGGTAGGGTCTCGGTGGGCCAATCGCACCCGCGTTCCATGAAAGGCAGCGGGTGCTGCTCGACGATCGCGACCAGATCGAGATCGCTGCCGAAACCCGAGTCTCCGCGTGCATAGGAACCGAAGTAGCCGAGCGCCACGAGGTCGGAGCGTTTCCTGGCCTCGGTGACCGCCCACGCCCGGAGGGCCTCGAGCACGGACTCAGCGGTCGGCCAGCGCTTGACGAATGAAGTCGAGGATGTCACTGGCATAGCGAAGTGCCTGCTCGCTTTGCAAAGCACCGTAGTGCTCGAATGGCGGACCTTCCGGATGGCCGTTGGGATACCGGGTTGGGACATAGTAGTTGTCGAGGGATCTCGCCTTCTCGATCGTTTGGGGAGGCGCCTGAACCGGTAACTCCTGTAGGAGCCGGGCGACCGCGTGACCCCAGGCCTCCTGACCGTTGGCCAAGTGGAGCGCCTTGACCGCCTTCTCGGCCGCCTGGTGGGCAGCAAAGCAAGCCCAGTCGTGGCGGCCGTCGTCTCGAGACGCAATCGCCTGTTCGAAGTCGTGCTCGGCCTGCGCGAGCCAGTCCTTGGATCGGTCAACCACGTTCCTTCACCTTTGCCTGCAGATGATTCTACGTCCCTGACAACGAAGGTCGCCGTCTCCCCGCGATGCGCAAGGAGCTGGTGAGCTGCCGGCACCCCTGCCACCTGGGAAACGTGGCCGGGCGCAGGGCCGCGTCAACCCCCTCGAAGCGCGTCGGCGAGCCTCCGAATGTCATCGGGAGTGGTCCGGCAACAACCACCGATGATCTTCCCCCCGAGCTCGCGCCAACCCGCAGCGCTCTCGACCAGGTCGTCGGCCGAGCCGACCCATTCGCGGCCTCCCCGGCGGTAACGTTCGCCCGAGTTCGGGTAGGCGATCAGAGGCTTCGCGGTGACACGCCGCAGACTCTCGAGCGCACCGTACACCCGGCTCGGAGGTACGCAGTTGACTCCGATGAGCGCTAGCCGGGGGTGAGCGAGGAACGGTTCGAGATCGCTGAGCGGGGTGCCGTCGGCCAAGTGGTCGGCATCGCGTACCACGAGCGACAACCAGCCTCGCAGGGTCGCGGAATCGCCGGGCTCGAGCTCGTCCATCAGCTCGACCAGCACTCGCGCCTCGATACTCGAAGGTACCGTCTCGAGCGCCAGCACGTCGGCGCCGGCCGCAGCAAGCCTCGACAGCCTCTGACGATGGAAGCGTCGGAGCCCGGCCGCGCTTACCCCGTAGTCGCCGCGGTACTCCGAGCCGTCAGCGAGAGCGGCCCCGTAAGGACCGACACTCGCCGCCACCAGCCGGCGATCGGGCGAGAGCGCTCCTGCTACTGCGGGAGCCTCGTCGCGAGCCTGGACCGCCAAACGAACGCCGAGCGTGAGCAGATCCTCGGCCTCAGACGGACTCGCGCCGGCATGCCGGAAGCCGGCCACCGTCGCCTGGTAGGTCGCCGAGATGATGCAGTCCGCGCCGGCCGCGAAGAAGTCTCGGTGCACCTGCAGCACCCGGTCGGGACGTTCCTGGATCAGCCGTGCCGACCACAGCGGATGATCGAGATTCGCACCCAGCGCCTCGGCCCAGGTCGCGAAACCCCCGTCGAGGACGATTGGTCCCGGCGCTTCGAGCGCCGCAGTGAGTCGATCTGGGCTGGCCAGGGGTGTCATCCTGTCATTCTCGCTACCCACGTCCTGCCGATCAGAAGAGCCAGATCCGGCTTCCGTCCGCGACCGTGACCGCGGGCTGCTGCCGAGCCCGGCGCGCCCCGAGAAAGGTCCATCGTTCTGGTCGAGCGCCGACCAGGCGGACGCGATCCCAGGCGCCGAAATCCGGCCTTCGTGATCGTCGCGGCGACGCCCCTTCATCGAAACAATGATCAAGAATCTCGCTCCACGCTCGGCGTCGCCGGCCCGGCGCGATATGGATCGGGTCGACTCCGTACCACTGCAACCGCGGCGTGACCACGGTCGCACCGGCTGCGAGTGCGAGAATCCGAATCCTCTCGGTCAGTTCGCCGAGGGCAGCCAGCGTCGCGCGACGGTCGAGAACGCGACCGGGGTAGAGGACGTGGCTCGCGATCCAGAACGTCGACGCACCAACGGACTCCAAACGCGCGATCGGCGGCAGCATGACCAGCTTCCGAGTCCGTGGGGGCAGTCGTCCCAGACATCGACTCACCGCCACGGCTGTTTCCTCGGGGCTCGCCCCGTAGGCGATGTCGTTGCCGATGTCCGTGATCAGCGCCCAGCCTGGCTGGCGGCTCGCTTCTAGCGCGCGCCACAGTCCGCAGGCGGCGATCGGCTCCTGTCCCCAGACCAGGAATCGGCTGCCGCGACTGTAGCCGCGACCGTGACCGATCGCTCCATAGACCTCGAGCGGGCCACCGAGGCGGTGTGCCAGAAGCGACGCGATCAGGGAAAGCGAGCGCGTGACGTTGCTCGCTCCGAGCACCACCACGGGTGCCGGATCCAAGTAATCTGCGTGCATCTCGCTAAGAAACCGGTCAAAACAGACAAAAGATGCTTGACATCGAAGCCCCGGGGTCCTAAGCTAGCACTCGTCGCGGGAGAGTGCTAACAACGGCCCGCAGTCGCCAAAGGCCCTGTACACCCGGCTCCCCGACCGCATGGTCGGGTTGGGTGCTCCGGGCTCGATGCCCCGCCCCGAGCCGCATAGAGACTTCTCCCAAATCTGGCAGCCGGCCTCACGGCCCCTCGCCAATCACGCCGTGAGTTCGACCTGCCGGAGACGGCAACGAACCGCAACGACCCACACCGCAACGACCCACAGGGAATCGAGAACAAATGCCAAAAGCCAAGGAGGTACACGAAGTGAAAGTACGTCCACTCCATGATCGGGTGCTCGTCCAGAGACTCGAGTCAGAGGAACAAGTACGTGGCGGGATCATCATCCCCGACTCCGCCAAAGAGAAGCCCCAGGAAGCCAAGGTGATCGCCGTCGGTCCCGGCAAAATCAACGACGACGGCGCGCGTAGCCCGATGGACGTCAAGAAGGGCGACAAAGTCCTGATCGGCAAGTACTCGGGCAGCGACATCAAGATCGACGACGACGACTTCGTGATCCTGCGCGAGGACGAAATCCTCGCGGTCGTCGGCTAGTCGACCTTCGACGCAGCACCCCAAAGCAATCCACTCAGAGGAGAAAGAATCCAGATGGCAAAACAAATCGTATACGCCGAGGACGCGCGGGGCGCCGTGCTTCGCGGTGTCAACAAGCTCGCCGAAGCGGTCAGAGTGACCCTCGGCCCCAAGGGCCGCAACGTCGTCATCGAGAAGTCGTATGGCTCACCGACGATCACCAAGGACGGCGTCACCGTCGCCAAGGAGATCGAGCTCAAGGATCCGCTCGAGAACATGGGCGCACAGATGGTGCGCGAGGTCGCCTCCAAGACTTCCGACGTCGCTGGTGACGGCACCACCACCGCCACCGTGCTCGCCCAGGCGATCCTGCGCGAGGGCTCGAAGAACGTCACCGCCGGCGCCAACCCCATGGAGCTCAAGCGCGGCATCGACTTGGCCGCCCAGGCCGCGGTCGAAGCACTCAACGAGCTCGCGAAGCCGGTCAAGAGCAGCGCCGAGATCGCCAACGTCGGCACCATCTCGGCGAACTATGACTCCGAGATCGGCAAGATCATCGCCGAGGCGATGGACAAGGTCGGCAAGGACGGCGTGATCACGGTCGAGGAAGCCCGCGGCATGGAGACCGAGCTCGAGGTCGTCGAGGGCATGCAGTTCGACCGCGGCCTGGGCGGCCAAGTCGATGCCGCGCTTGAGCTCCATGGGGTTGGCGCCGGCGGTGACGTTCTTCGAGCCCTCGCGCAGGATCGCCTGGGCGAGCACGGTGGCGGTGG
>JAQBHE010000432.1:0-4662 GCA_032128015.1 Holophagae bacterium | reverse complement strand
GCGATCGACTTCGCCCACGGCCGCACCTCGGAGTACGAGGTGAGCGGCATCGGTCCGATCTGGCCCTGACGGTGGCAGCCCAAGCAACGCTGCTGGAGGGTCGGCGCGATGTGTTTCGTGTAGGTGATCGCGCCCGCGGTGTCAGTGCTCGCTGCGAGCAGCGGACTGCTCGGTGCGAGCACCGGGCCGCTTGCGGCGCTGAGCAGGGCAAGCGCGAGCAGTCCCGCCGGAACCGGCCGGGATTTGTGAGAGTGACGGGAATGGCTCATGGCTGCGGTCCCTCAGAACAGTGGTGTATGAAGCTCGAGAATCATTACCAGCGGTCGATCACAGGGCCTTGAATCACAGGTCCTTGAATTACTGGCCCTTGAATTACTCACCAAATATTGGGCCTCGAGCTTGATCTCGAACACCTGGCCGCGCGCGGTCTCGCCCTTGACCACGAACTGGTCGTCGGCCGGCCGGCTGTAGCCGAGGCGCTTGAGCCCGCCCTCGCCGGTGGCCTCGAAGGTGACCGAGTTCTTGCCCGACTCGACCAGACGCATCACCTGCGGTTCCGGGCTGCGTGGCTGGTAGCCGGGGTTCCACTGTTGGAGCCGGAGCATCAGGGTGCCTTCTTCTTCTTCGATCACGATCAGCTCGATCATGTTGGTGGCCGTGCCGTTGGTGCCGCGGACCAACGACGCGATCGTTCCGGCGTCGGGCCGCAACCAGTTCTCTTCCAGGGTGCCGGCGCCGGTCGCGCCTTTCCAGGAGCCGGTCATCCACGCGAGGTCGGCGACCGACGATGCCGCACCCTCGGCGGCGGTCACCGGGACCGCGGCGAGCAGCAGCAGAGCGGTGAGCGAGAGCGTAAGGCTGACGATGGAACGCTGTTTCATGGGAGGGTCTCCTGGCGCGCGACGGGCGATGCGGTTCGGTTGGTCTCGGAGGGCGATCGGGTTCAGTCTCGCGAAGAGTAGCAGGGTGCACGCGTTCCCGACGTGCATCGATGGAGCGCGGACTGGTGGGGGGATCATTCAGCGCGAATGCTGGTCGTAGGATCGACTCGAGCTGCACGCAGCGCCGGTTGAAGGGTCGCGATCGCGGCCATTGCCAGCAGCACCAGGACCGCCGCGATCAGGGTCAGCGGATCGTGAGCTGAGATGCCGAAGATCATGGCGTCGAGAAAACGGCCAAGCATCGTCGCGGCGACCAGACCGATCGCGATCCCGAAGCCAGCAAGCGCTATGCCTTCGGCGAGGACCGAGCCGAGGATCCGGCGCGAGCCGGCGCCGAGCGCCATCCGCAAGCCGATCTCCTTGGTACGTCGGGCGACGTTGAACGAGATCACTCCATAGAGGCCGGCGGCGGCCATCAACACCGCGAGGATCGAGAAGGTGAGCAGCAGGACCATGAGAAACCGCTGGCTCGCGACCGCGGCCCCGACCAGATCGGCCATGGTCCGGATCCTCGAGAAGGGGTGGTTGGGCGCCACCTCTCGCATCGCAGCCTCGATGCGACCTGGCCCCAACTCCGCCCCCGAGTTGGTCTTGAGGATCCAGTTGGTCGCAAAGAACCGGTGGGTGATGACCATGGTGCCGCTGGTCGCCTGTTCGAGGGGCACGTACATCGATGGTGGCTGCTCCTCGTCTAGGCGTCGGCCCCGGAAGTCTGCGACAACCCCGACGATGGTTCGAGCGACGTCGTCGGCCTCGGGACTGAAACGAACTGGCTCGATGGTGCGGCCGAGGACTTCGCCGCTGGGGAAGAAGCGGCGGACAAAGGCCTGGTTCACCAGCGTGACAGGCGGACCGCCGCTGCGGTCGCTCGGTTCGAAGCCGCGCCCGCGCAGGAGCGCCACTCCGAGACTGTCGAAGTAGCCTTCCGACACGTAGGCGTAGTTGATCGAGCCTCTTTCGGGACCGTCTTCCCGCTCGGGGACGGACACCGGTAGGTTGAGCCCGCGTTTTCCCGGTATGTTGCTGCCGATCGCCACCCGCTCGACTCCAGGAAGGCTCTCGAGGCGTTCGATTCCCTGCGCGGCGAAGTGCTGGATCGCAGCTGCGTTCTCGAGCCCCGCCCCCTGGAGTGACATCTCGGCCGCCCACACCCGATCCGGCTCGAAGCCGAGCTCGACCGACTGCAGCCGAGCCAGGCTCTGGATCAGCAAGCCAGCAGCGACCAGGAGAGTCAGGGAGACCGCGACCTGGGCGATCACCAAGAGCCGCCGCCACCAGACCGTTCCGGCGCCCTCCGACGAACGACCGCCGCGATGCAGCGCCTGCGCGAGCTCGACACGGCTACCCAGCAGCGCCGGGCCGGCGGAGAACAGGAGACCGCAGCCCAACGACAGCAGCAGGCAAACGCCGAGCACACGTGAATCCAGTTGGACCGACCAACCGAGGATGTCCTCCGGAACCACCGTAGCGAACAGGTTGAGGCTGAGCGCGGCGAGACCGACGCTGACGATGCCTCCCGCAAGGCCGAGGGTCAGGCTCTCGATTCCAAGGAGCTGCAGAATGCGACGGCGACCACCGCCCAAGGCGCTGCGGATTGCCAGCTCGCGGCCACGCGCCGCCAGGCGGGCAAGGAGCAGGCTGGCGGTGTTCGCGCATGCCACCAGCAACAGCAGCGAGACCGCACCGAGGAGCCGCAGCAGGTCCGGGCGGCGATACGAGGAGAGCTCCTCGCGCAGGCCTACGACGCCGAGCCGACGGCCCTCGCTCTCCTGGTCGTAGCGCCGGAAGTACTCGTCGGAGAGATTGGCGGCGGCCGCGTCACCGGCTTCGAGCTCGAGATCCGCCCGCGACCGGCCGAGGATCTGGAAGTTGGTCCCTTGACCCTGGAAGTCGGGTTTCGAAGGCAGCCAGAGGTCGGCGCGCGGTGTGCCCTCGAAGCCTGCGGGCATGATCCCGATGACGGTGTGGGGATCGCCGCCCAGGCTCACCGACTGGCCAACGATGGCGGAGTCGCCACCGAGCTTCCCGAAAGCGTCGTGGCCGAGCACCACCAGCGACTGGTCGAGCTCGTGGTCGCCGAACGAGCGACCGACCATCGGCGGGATCCCGAGAACGTCAAAGTAGCCGGCCGAGACCCGCGCTGCCTGGGTGTAGAACGACGCATGGTCGGTCGCGAGATTGATGCCGGAGGTGGTGTCGACGGTGGCGATCACCTCGGCGAGGCTCTGGTGATCGCGCAGAAAGCGAAAGCTCGCGAGGTCGAAGTAGGACTCCTGTCCCTCCGACGAGCGCTCGACGAACACGAACAGGCGATGGGGCTGCGGATACGGAAGCGGCCGGAACAGGACCGCGTCGGCGACGCTGAACACCGCGGTGTTGGCGCCGATGCCGAGCGCGAGCACCGCCACCGCGGCCAAGCTGTAGGCGGGCGCTCGAATCAGGCTCCGGACGCCGTGACGGAGGTCGGAGAGTAGCTGTTCGAGGGCGGGCTGCGCTCGTGGCTCGCGGGATGTCCGGTTCACCTGCGTTGCGCCTTTCCGGCGGCTCCGCGCCTGCCATTTGGCTCGCTTCGGTAGCCGAAGAGCTGTTGCGAAGGCCCTCTTTCCATGGTCTATCCCGAGAGTACGCGAGGCCCCGCAACGTGTTGCAGGATCGTTCGCGCGAGGCGCGTTCGATGATTGACGACTTCGCGACTAGCGCGAGCTCTCGACCAGTTCCCGGAAGTCCCAGGTCGGCCGATGGGGGCGGTCGGTGCCGGCGATCACTTCACGCACCGGGTCGATCCAGTGGTAGTTGGCTCCGGTCTGCACCTGGTAGGCAAGTCCCGACTGGGGATCGACGGGCCGGATCTCATCGCGACCCTGCGTCGTGCAGTCGCAACAGGTACTTCTGTTCGCCCTCGAGCACCCGCTCCCCTCGCTGGTTGGTGACCGTGACCGCGAGGTGGACGACACCGGTGGTCCGTTGCCGTTCCAGCAGGGAGATCTCGAGCAGCGGCGAGAGGGTGTCGCCAGAGTAGACCGGAGCCAGGAAGCGGGTGGTCTGCTCGAGGAAGGCGATCAGGCAGTCGGCGACGACGTGCGCGAACAAACCGGCGCCGGCGGCGGTCGTCGCGGCGACCTGGAGGCCGTGGGCGAGGAGATCGGGATGACCATGCCGCCGGCAGTACTCGCGGTCGTAGTGAATCGGATGGTTGTCGCCAGAGAGCGCCTGGAAGGCCGAGAAGTGCGCGTCGATGACGGTTCGCGAGGGCAGCGGGAAGCGCTCGCCCAGCTGCAGCTGCTCGAAACCGCGCGCGGGGACCAGGCGATGAGATTCGGTCGGCTCGGGTTGGGCTGTCATGTCCGAGATCTTGCCTCACCATCCCCGGCACCGGTCGCGCTCATGCCTCCAGAATACGCCGAAGGAGGCGCCGAAGTAGCCTGGGATCGAAGTCCTGGTGATCGAGGACGCTGGACAGTAGTCTCGCCACTCGGCCCCGCTTAGCGGCTGGTGCGACTGTGCAAGAACGAACACGAGAACCAGAAAACGCGGAACTGCCTTCGCTTCCGAGGCAGACCGGCGGCCTGTCGTCGTTCTCGGAGTCGCAGTTCAGCTGGCTGTTCGCGAGCAACAGCACGTTCTTCTTGGCGATGGGTGGCCAGCAGGTGCTGCGCTCTTGGCTGGTGTTCGACCTCACCCAGAGCGAGCTCGCACTCGGGATGATCAGCGCGGTGGTCGC
>JAQBHE010000431.1:0-18210 GCA_032128015.1 Holophagae bacterium | reverse complement strand
CCCCGGAATCCCGAGTCGAGCGAGTTTCATCGCCGTCGCGGCTTTTCTGAGATCGCGCAACGGCCGGGTCTGTGTGCCGAGCGCGTGTCGGTGCAAGCGCGCGCGCTGGGGAGTCATAGAACACCTCACCGTGCGACCCTCCGGGGGTAGCGGCCGAGCTTGGGCGGCCGACGGTGGAGCCGCAGCTTCTCGCGTTCCGATGACGGTGCGTCGAACCGAAGACGCCTGTACCTTCTTGCCGATCCGACGCAGCCATCAACCTGCGGGCAAACTCTTCTCGGCCCAGCTCACCGCGGCCGCCCGCAGCGCCGGTGCTTCCTCTTTGAGAACCACCCCCGCTTTGACCGCGGACTCGAGCGCCTGGTCGTAGCGACCGAGGAAGACGCCCCGGTTCGGGTAACGCTTCGCGAGCTCTTCGGCGCTGAATTCCCGCGATTGGCCGTAGAGAAAGGCGAAGCGGCTGCCGCCTTGCACCGGTTTGCCGCGACCGTTGTGTGCGGCGCCCGGCGCCGTCATGTCGGGAAGGCGGACTCCACCGAGGGCGTTGCCGTCGGCGTCGCGCTTGACGGTCGCGGCGCCTTCGGCGCTCGCCACGGTCTCGATTCTCGGCATCAACGGCGGCGGCGTGCCGCGCGTGAGCCAAACGTGCATGTGGCGGATCGCGGCGTCGTAGACCGGGGTGTACGACAACCAGTTCGGCGAATCCAAGCCGACGGCGGTGGCGACCGCGGACCGCGCAACGGTCACGTGCGAGGTGCCGGCGACCTCCCAGAATCGGAAGCGGTCGGTATCGGGCTGGCGTGCCGGCAGGTAGGCCTCGGTCTCGGTCTCCGAGTTGACCACGAACACTGGCGCACCGAGATCGTCGCGCACCAGAGTCGATTGCCGCCCGTTGGGGCGCTGGCCGGGAGCGGCCGTGAACGGGATCGTCGAGCCGAAGTCGATGTATGGGATGAAGCCGTCGAAGGCCTTCTCGAGCGGGTGCACGCCGTCGATGTAGGTGCGAAGCCGGGCTGCCGATTGCGACGCGCCAGCCGCGATCAGGCGCTTGACGTCGAGGCTCGCCATCGGATCGACCGGCGCTTTCGATCGGCTGGGGCCGACGGCTCGGCCCGCCTGGGTGAAGATGTCGTAGGAGTAGTTGTCGCCCGGATGATCGAGCGAGCCGTAGCGCTCGGAGTCCCACTGCTTGAGGCCGGCGGCTTCGGGGCCGGGGAAGCCGTTGACCCCCACCGCCTGCGCCGAGACTCCGACCCAGGCGTACCCTCGCAGCGGCTCGGTGCCCTCCGCGACCGTGCCGAGCTCGTAGCCGGCGGTGACGTTCTGCCAGTGCACCACGACGGTGCCGTTGAAGTCACTCGCCGCTTTCGGACGCACCACCAAAATCCGAGTGCGGAAGGGCACGGTCTCGGTGTCGCGCTCGGTCTGCCAGCGGCCGTCGGCTCCTTGCTCGGCGCCCGCGGCCATCCGGTAGCCGTGCGCCGAGCCGGCGAGGAAGAACTCTTCGGCGACGTAGCCGTGGCTTGCGAGATCGAAGGTCGGCAGCGAGAAGGCCGCGCCCCGACCGCCGGTGACCGGCCCCGAGACCTCGACGCGCGCGGTGTCGTTGGCCGCGGCGGCGGCGAGCGGACTGATGAGCAATGCACCAGCGAAGAGGGCATGGGCGCCGAGGATTCTCATTTCGGTCTCCGGGTCGTGTGTCCCGAGAGTATCGAGACCGGCTGGTGCGCGCTAGAGGAGCGGTCGCTAGCACCTTGGGCTGCGGTTAGGCTTCGCCCGTCTACGCCGGCCCGGCGTCGGTCGAAATGGGAACGATGGCGACAACCACCAGCGGCTGCGTACGCGACGGGCTTCGCGACCGCGACTCGCCAGCGCGCCGCTGCGCGTTTCTGACCATGGCGGACCCGGCAGGGTTTTTCATCGATGACGAGCACGCCTACGCGCCGCTGCGCGCGCTCGGAGTCGAGGTCGAAGCCGTGCCCTGGACTCGCGGCAACGTTGCTTGGAGCTCGTACTCGCTGGTGGTCATCCGCTCGACCTGGGACTACCAGGACGACCCGGATGCTTTCCTCGGCGTCCTCGAAGAGATCGAGCGCCAGGGCGTTGCGCTCGAGAACCCCCTCGAGCTGGTGCGCTGGAGCCTCGACAAGAGCTACTTGCGCGATGTCGCCGCACGCGGAGTCCCGATCGTGCCGACGGTGTTTCGCGACCGTCTCTTCCCCGGCGGCCTCGCGCGCCTGTTCGACGAAGTCGGAAGCGACCAAGCGGTGATCAAGCCGCTGTTGAGCGGCAACGCCCAAGGAGCGTTCCGGCTGGACGCAGGGGTGGTGCGCGAGCGCGCGGGCGAGATCGAGGAGTACTACCGCGAGCGCGCGCTGATCGCGCAGCCGTTTGTGCGGTCGGTGCTCGACGACGGGGAGCACTCGCTGTTCACCATCGATGGCGAGTACAGCCACGCGGTGCTGAAGGTCCCCAAGCCGGGAGACTTCCGGGTCCAGGAAGAGCACGGCGGCGAGATCCGGGCGGTGGTCGCTGGCGAAGCGCTGCGCCGTGCCGGTGATGTTGCGCTCGCCGCGATCCCGCATCCGGCGCTCTATGCCCGCGCCGACTTCGTTCGCGCCAACGACAGCGAGTCGTTCTGGCTGATGGAGCTCGAGCTGGTCGAGCCGTCGATGTATCTGCGGATGGACCCCGGTGCGCCGGCGCGGTTTGCCAAGGCGATCGCGGCGCGTCTGTCACGGATGCGCTGAAGGTACCTGAACGGTCGGCTCCGTAGAATGCTACCGTGCGGCGACAAGCGGTTTCCCTCAGTGCTCGTGGAGCGTGGCCAGCCCTTCTCAGGCTGCGTCCATTCGAAGAGAAGCCTCGGAGGGGCTTTTGAAGATCGGTACGACAGTTGGCGCCTACGAGGTCACGGCCCGCATCGGCGTCGGCGGCATGGGAGAGGTCTACCAGGCGCTCGATTCCAGGCTGCGGCGGGAAGTCGCCATCAAGGTGCTGCCGGAGAGTGTCTCGACCGATGCCGATCGGATGAGTCGTCTCATGGACGAGGCCCGGGTACTGGCGGCCCTCAATCATCCGAATGTTGCGGCGATCTACGACCTCGTGGAGCACGAAGGCTCGACATGTTTGGTGATGGAGTTCGTGCCCGGAGAGACGCTTGGCGACAGAATCGCCCGGTCGCCACTTCCGCTCGACGAAGCGTTGCCGCTGCTGCGCCAGTTGACGGATGGTCTGTCGGCGGCGCATGACAAGGGAATCGTCCATCGCGATCTCAAGCCCGACAACATCAAGCTGACTCCTGACGGCCAGGTGAAGATCCTCGACTTCGGCCTGGCCAAGCCGCTCGTCGAAGAGCTGATGAGCGATGTCGGCCAAGAGTCGCGGACCCGGACGCGTGTCCGAACCGCCGCGGGCGTCGTGCTCGGGACGGCGCACTACATGAGTCCGGAGCAAGCGCGCGGCAAGCCGCTCGATCGACGCTCGGATATCTGGGCCTTCGGCTGCGTGGCGTTCGAAGCCTTGGCAGGCGTCAAGGCCTTCCCGGGGGAGTCATTCTCGGACGTTGCCGTGGCCATCCTTCGTCGAGAGCCGGACTGGTCTTTGCTACCAACCGACCTTCCACGAAACGCGCAAGTCGTCCTCCATCGCTGTCTCGAGAAGGACGTCAACAAGCGGATCCGCGATATCGGGGATGTGCGGTTCGACCTGGACGACGACTCGACGTCGTCACGCTACCTCTGGACCGACTCCAGGCCACAGTCGGTGGCTGTCGACAAGCGACGTCCCTGGATCGGGGCCGTGCTCTCGGGGCTCGTGCTAGGCATCGTCCTGGCGTCGGCCATCCGGTGGAGCCTCGCCGAGCCCGGGGCCGCCGAGCCCGGACCTACCACCAGAACGACGATTCAGCTCTTGCCTGGAATGGCCTTCCGCACCGACAACACCAATCTGGCGATCTCCGCGGACGGCACTACGCTGGTGTTCGCGGCTACCGGCGACGAGCCGGGTCTCTACCAGCGTCCGATGGACCAGTTGAAAGCGGTTCGTATACCGGTGATCAGCACCGATGAGACGCTCAGCGAGCGCGGGCTGTTTCTTTCTCCCGATGGCAAGTGGCTCGGCTACTACGATTCGAGGCAGTTGAAAAAGGTGGCGCTGGCGGGAGGCGAACCGATCGCGATCGCGGACAGCGGCTATGTGCTCGGGATCGGGGCCAGTTGGTCGGACGACGGCACGATTTTCTTTGCCAGTCACGAAGGCCTGAGGCGAGTCTCTGCCGACGGCGGCGAGGCCACCCTCATCACCAAGATCGACCGAGCAAACTCCGAGCTCTCCCATGAGGACCCCCATGTCCTGCCAGGCGGCAAGGCCCTGCTCTATTCCGCCTGGATCGGTGGACACAGCGACACCAATCGGATCGCCGTGGTGTCGCTCGAGACGGGGGTCCAGCGTGTTCTCATCGAAGGCGGATCGCACGCCCGTTACATCCCGACGGGCCACGTCGTCTATGCCCGCGACGGCGTGCTCCTGGCGGCTCCCTTCGACGTCGACACCCTCGAGCTCACCGGCTCGCCCTCGGTCGTCGTCAAAGACCTCTTCAGCGACCCTGGGCGTGGAGCCAAGCACTTCGCGATCTCGCGCAGCGGCCTGCTGGTGTACGTCCCTGGCGGAGGAGAACTGGAGCAGAACCAGCTCTATCGCGCTCGTCGACCGGGCCACGAGGAATTGATCACGGATCGGATGGGGCCCTACGATTTCCCCAAGCTGTCAGTCGGCGGTGATCGCCTCCTGATTTGGATGTTCGAGAAGAACCGCGACCTCTGGATGTACGACCTGGGGCGGAATCTGTGGTCGAGATTCACGACATTCGAAGGCTGGGATGGTTTTCCGGTGTGGTCGCCAGACGGTGCCGTAGTCGCGTTCAACTCCAGTCGCGGTGGCGGGCAGGGCGACGGCTGGTTCAGCCTCTACTCGAGGCCTGCCGACGGCAGCCAGCCAGCAGAGCTCGTGTATTCGAGCGAAGACAGCGTGCAGCCCACGAGTTGGTCGTCTGACGGGCGATATCTGATCTTCTCCAAGGTCACCGCCACTGGAGGGGGCGATCTCTGGACTCTGGACATGAACGGCTCTCGGATGCCGTCGCCGCTTATTGCCACTCGCTTCGACGAGCAGCAGGGCGCTTTGTCGCCCGATGGTAAATGGATCGCTTACCAATCGGACGAGTCCGGCCAGTTCGAGATCTACGTGGCGCCCTTTCCCGAGCCGACCAAGCGCTGGCAGATCTCGCGGGACGGTGGCTCCCAGCCGATCTGGTCACGCGACGGCCGGCAGCTCCACTACTTCGTGCGTGGCGATGTCGCGGTCGTGCCCTTGCGACCCGGGCCTGATTTCTTCGTCGGTGAGCCAAAAGTGTTCGTGAAGGGACCCAACATCCAGGGCTTCGACGCCTCCGACGACGGCGTGATCTTCATTCGACGCAGTCAGCCGGTCACCAAGACCGAGTTGACGGTCGTCCACAATTGGTTCGCCGAGCTCGAGAGACTCGCTTCACCAAAGTAGCGGGGCGATCAGACGACAGGTTCCGTAGTCCGTCAGGAGGCGCTAGCACGATCTCTCGCCCTTTGATACTGTTTCCCCGACCGCACAGAATACCGCGCTGGCCAAACCTGAGCCGGCCGTCGAAAAGGAGGTGAGTATGGAACTCAACGCCGTGGATCTCATTGTAGGCGTCATGCCTCGTCAAGGAGCATCATCGCTGGACCGCATTCCTGGAATCCTCGCTTCCGAGGGCTGCTCGAATCGCCGAACGGTCGAAGAGGAAGGCTGCCCGCGCAAGCCTACCTTCGAAGAGGAAGGCTGCCCACGCAAACCTACCTTCGAAGAGGAAGGCTGCCCGCGCAAACCTACCATCGAAGAGGAAGGCTGCCCACGCAAACCTACCTTCGAAGAGGAAGGCTGCTCTGGCCACCGAACCGTCGAGGAGTCCTGAACCGTTGACCCGTCCGGTGCTGGGTCGGCAGGTTCGATAGGAGCTGGTCGGCGACCCGCAGGCGTTGCCGCGGTTCGCTGCCGGAGTGTCCCCGGGACGGACATCGTACAGGCGCTGTTGACCCATCTGGACCACAGAGTTGCTGTCGCCAATCGAAGGAGCGGTGAGCGGGGAGAGCTTTCTCGCTCGCCTCTCTCTGGCCGGCGTGGGTTACGGCGAGGCGACGGGCATCGACGACCTCGACCTTCTGGCTGAGCGGCTCTATCTCTACAACCGCGTCCCCCTTTCGCCCCGCTGGACCCGCCGATTCCCCGATCAGGCGTCCGTCCTCGAATATCTGGGCGTCGATTCGAGGCCCGTACCCGAAGGCTCTGGAGCGTGGACGCGGCGACGAACTGCCGACGGTTGGATGAGCTGGTCGCGGCAGGATGGCAAGTCAAAGGCGAAGGCGTCGAGCGTGACGCACAAGCTCTATCTCAGCCCGACACCAGAGAGTCTCCCCGACGTGTTCCCAGCGTTTCTCGACGTTCTGATCACTTCACGAGCGCGTCGCTTCAAGGCGGGAGCCGAGGCTTGCGACCTACTCCGCTCTGACAAGCTGGTAGCGTACTTCGGCCACCAAGACGATCTGATCGAAGCGGCTGAGCGCATCCTCTCGCGTCTCGATGGAGCTCCGGTGCAAGGTGTTCCGTTCACGGCGGAGCTCGGCGGCGGAGGGCTGGTCTCCTGGGGGGTCGATCCGCCTAGGAGAAAGGGCTGCCGGCACGACAGCTGGCGAGGCTGGCTTACCCGTCGGCTTGCCGCTGCCATTCTCTCGACGAAGGAAACCCAGCTTGGGGGAATGACGCGAACCCGATGCGCGCTCGAGCGTCTGCGAATCGAGGGTGTCGATGTCGAGCGGTGGGCGCCAGCACCGGGTCTTTGGACGAGCTCGGGACCGGAAGATCTGTGAGCTTCGATCGGAAAGCTCCTCTGGTGTTGGGGCCAGGCGTTCTCATCTTCTCCGCGCGCGATCTGACAGACGACGTGCGCGCCAGGGTCCCTTGCAGTGACGATGACTTCTTGATCTCGAAGCGGAGCTCCAGCGTACCCTCGACGGTCATCGACCGGTGGAGTGCCGAGCTCCTGAGGCCCTTCGAGCAACGCCTTACGGCGGAGGCGGCGGCGGCTCTCTTTGCCGAGTCGCATGGCGTCGATCCGGAGGAGGCACTCTCGCGAACGCAGCCTCTCCTGGAGAAACTCCTTGCGAACGGCTGTCTGGTGGCGGCAGACAGCGACGAGTCGGAACCGCCACTGCGGCTGAGCCCCGGCCAGCGCGTCGCGGGTTTTTCCGTCCTGCGAGCGATGATCCGGACGGCGGAGGTGGAGCTCTACCGCGTCAGGGACGATCACTGGACACCCGCGGTGCTCAAGATCGCGACCTCCGGTTCCAGCCGTACGGCAGCGTCGTTGAGGCGCGAGCGATCGATCTTGAATCAGCTCGAGCCCAAGGTGGCGCCTCGGCTCCTCGGAGCTGGCGAGTACGAGGGACGGCCGTTCCTTCAGCTCGAGTGGTGTCCAGGTCTACCGGTGGATCGAGTCGTGCGCGAGTGGAGGTCGACGCCGGCCAAAGACCCGAGCTCGCAGCTGTTGGAGCTCTGCCAGACGATCCTCGATACCTACCGTCGGCTTCATGAGCACGGCTTCGTCCACGGGGATGTTCACGGCGACAACATCCTCGTGGACTCCGACGGCACGGTCCGCCTCGTCGACTTTGGCCTCGCGCGCAATCTCTCACAACCGCCGGACGAGGAGAACTCTCCTCCTCGCGGAGGCGTCGGCTTCTACTACGACCCCGAACTGGCCGACGCGCTGCTTCGACACCAGCCTCCACCTCCAGGGACCGAGAGCTCGGAGCAGTACTCGATTGCGGCTTTGCTCTACGAGCTCTTGACCGGAAAGCCGTATCTCGAGTTTTCGTTTGCGCGCTTGGAGCTCCTGCGGCAGATCGTGCGCGAGCAACCACTGTCGTTCGCACAGCGCGGCTGCCCGCCCCACCCGGAGCTCGAAGCGATCCTGATGCGCGCCCTCTCCAAGGATCCTGCCGGTCGCTACCCATCCCTTACGGGCTTCGCGCGAGCGTTCTTGTCGATCCGGACGCCCACAAAGGAGCCCTCCCCCTCGAACGGCGCTGGTGTGCTGGAACGCACCCTCGAGCGGTTTCTCGAACAGACTGCGGAGGGTGGCGAGTGGCTGTCGATCCCTCCCAACCCGCCGACGGGCTCGATGAACCTGGGTGCGGCCGGCGTGGCCCTCGCTCTTCTTCACATCGCGGTGAGCCGGAGCTCTCCGGGAGCGATGCACTTGGCCGACCTCTGGGCATGCCGGGCCGCCACAGCCATCGACACCGAAGCGGGTGTCTACAACCAATCGATGGGGCTCGGGAGAGAGGAGCTGGGCGCTACCTCTCCATTTCATACCGAAAGCGGTGTCTTTGCTGTGCAAGCGAAGATCGCGCGCGCCATGGACGACCGTCGCGAGCTCGCCGCCTCGGTCAGGCGATTCGTCGACGCCAGCCGCAAGCCGTGCACCGGCATCGACTTGACCCTCGGTCGCGCCGGGACACTGCTGGTGTCGGCTCTACTCTGTGATCTCTACGCTGGTCCAGCTACCCACGCCGCCGCAGAACCGGCCGAAGGCTCAGGCACGATGGTCCCGTCGTCGCTCGACCAGCTCGGATCGGAGATCTTTGACGATCTGTCGGTCAGCCTCGAGCAGCTGCCCGACTCCTCGGCGCCGAGTCTCCAGTACCTCGGCGTGGCGCATGGCTGGGCGGGTGTCGTGTACGCGGTACTCCAATGGAGCCGGGCCAGGAAGATCGACGTTCCAGGAGCGGCGCTCGCCCGGCTGGATGATCTGGCTCGTTGGGCAGAGCCGGTTGGGCGGGGGCACATGTGGCCGAGACGACGGCCCAGTGACGATCACGCCTCCTCGTACTCTTGCTCGTGGTGCCACGGCTCCGCCGGCTTCGTTTCGCTCTTTACGCTTTCCTACCGGTTGACGCGCGAGACCTCGTATCTGCGGCTCGCGGAGGGCGCGGCCTGGCGGACCTGGGAGGGGGCTGGGAGAGTCGGGAGTCTGTGTTGCGGGTGGAGCGGACGGGCCTACGCGCTCCTCAACTTCTGGCGAGCGTCAGGCGATCGCGAGTGGCTGATCCGCGCTCGCGAGCTCGCCATGCGTGCCGCCACAACTCGCGTTTTTGACACCGACTACGAGCGCAGTCTCTATCGCGGCGGTTCGGGACTCGCGGCGTTGGCTGCGGATCTCGAGCGACCGGAAGACGCCGTCCATCCTCTCTTCGAGGATGAGGGCTGGGACGGCAGCGGTCGCGCCCTCGTGCGCTAGGTCTGTTGCGTTGTGACCTCCGCGACGCAGTCGATCTCGACCAGCGCTTCGAGCGGATTCTCCTTCACCGCGACCGTGGTCCGGGCCGGGCGGTGGGTGGCGAAGCGGCGGGCGTAGACCCGATTCATCCCCGCGAAGTCCTCCATGTCGGCGAGAAAGACGCTGGTCTTGACCACCGCGCCGAGGTCGAGGCCGAGGCCGCCGAGGACGATCGTCAGGTTGTCGAGCACGCGCTCGGTCTGCTCCTCGATGGTGTCGCCGACGATCTTCATGGTCTCTGGATCGATCGGTGTCTGCCCGGAGAGGAACACCAGATTGCCGGCGCGCACCGCGTGGCTGTACGGGCCGATTGCAAGCGGTGCGCCGGGGACGTTGAAGGTCTTCATCGGAGAGTGTCCTCGGGGTAGGCGATTACCCTGTCCACTTCGACCACCTGGTTCACCTGGTCGGTGCGGGTGTCGCGGGTGAGGGTGAGCCAGCGCCGGCAACCGTTGACGTGGAACCAGCGTTCGGCCACCGGCCCTTCCGGGTTGGTGTGCATGAAGGCGTGGTCGAGGTCGCGCGCGTCGTCGCCGGTGATCGAGTCCGGAACGCTCGGGATCTCGCCGTACGCGAACTCCTCGATCGGCCGCGATCCGCAGTGGGGACATGGGATCTGGAGGCTCATCGGCGGCTGCGCGTCACGCGCATCGGCTCCGTGTCCACCAAATCAATGGGTGCCCGCCGAGCCGCGGTCGGCCATGGTGCGATCGCGAGCAAATCGGTCGAGCGCGAACGGCCGGATCAGCTCCGGAGTCTCGCCGGTCGCGATCAGTTGCGCCATCTGCTCGCCGCCGGCCGGGATCGCTTTGAAGCCCCAGGTGCCCCAACCGGTGGTGACGCAGAACCCCGGGACCCCTGTTTCGCCGAGGATCGGCGAGTAGTCGGGGCTCATGTCACAGATGCCGGTCCACTGGCGCAGCACTTTGAGATCGCGGAGAAAGGGCAGCAGGGTGATCGCGCGGAAGGCACAGCTCGAAAGGAACTCGTGGCCGGAGCGGTATGAGTAGCTGGGTTGGCGGTCGATCTCTGCGCCCAACAGCATCTCGCCGCGGGCGGTCTGCGAAATGTAGAACAAGAGATCGCCTGAGGAGACCATCGGTTCGAACTGCAGCTGGTAGTGGCCGGTGACGAACGCCTGCAGCGGATGGGTGCGGATTGGCAGCCGCACTCCGGCCATGGTCGCCAGAGTGGTCGCGTGGCCGCCGACCGCTGCCAGCACCAGCCCGGCGGCGACGCGGCCGGTCGCGGTCTCGATCCCGACCACCCGCTCGCCGTCGCGCACCAGGCCGGTGACCGCGATGCGCTGATGGACGTCGACGCCGCGGCGCATCGCACCCTCGGCGTAGGCCCACACCACGCGGTCGTGGCGGGCGGTTGCGGCTGCGGGGTGGTAAGTGCCACCGAGCACCGGCCAAACGCCGCCGCCGTCGAGGTCGAGCTGGGGGCAGATCTTGGCGATCTGGAAGGGCTCGACGTACTCGGTGTGGGCGCCGAACGCGGTGTTGACCGTTGCCCGCGCTCGTTCGGCGCGGATTCCGGTCTCGCTGTGGGCGAGCCACAACAGTCCCTTCTGGCGGTGCATCAGCTCGCGCTCGGTCTCCGCCTCGAGGGTCCGGTATAGGTCGACGCTACGCTGATAGAAGCGCACCGCCTCGGGGATGCCGTAGTTGGCGCGGATCACGGTGGTGTTGCGTCCGGAGTTCCCGGAGCCGATGTAGCCGCGCTCGAAGACCCCGACATTGGTGATGCCGTGGCGGGTTGCGAGGTAGTAGGCGGTGGCGAGTCCGTGGCCGCCGCCGCCGACGATCACGACGTCGTAGCTGGACTTGGGATCGCGCCACTCGAGGTGGACCCGGCGCTCGACCAGCTCGTTCATCGGAGCCTCGCCTCGAAGTCGGCGGCGAAGGGCGCCGGGACCACGAACAGCACCCGGTCGGTCTCGAGCCACAGCTTCACTGGCAGGCCGGCGACCGCGCCTTGGGCGAACGCGGGTCGCGCTGTCGGGATCGGCCACGAGCAGGCGCGTTCGAGGAACGAGAGCGCCTCGTCGATCGCGACCCAGGCGCCGGCGAAGCCGGTGTCGAGCTCGACGATCGCGTGCGGATCGTCGATTGCGACGTGCGCGTTCGAGGGCACCAGCAGCAGTTCGTCCGGCGCCAGGCGGAAGCCGAGCTCGCTGGGTCCCAACGCGAGGCGATCGAGCGCCGCGGGAACAGCGACAATGCGAGTGGCCTCGAGGCGCGAAAAGCGATTGCAGCCCGCCACCGCGCTCCCGGTCGGCAGCGGGTCGAAGCGCGGCGGCGCGAGCAGTGGGCTGAGGGAGACTTCGGCGCGCGCGCGCTTGCCGTCGGGATCGTAGAACGGCGTGGCGACGCGCCGCGCCTCGTGGCCGTTGATGACGACCTCGGCCGGCAGCTCACCGTCTTCCAGGTCGAGCCAGCCGAGCAGAACGGTCTTGCCTAGAACGTGAGAAGCGGCGCTCGAAGTGACCGTGCCGGCGTAGCGCCCACGGCTCCAGATCAGCGCACCTTCGTCCGGCGGCGGTCCCGCCATCTCGAAACCGCAGAGCTTGCGGTCGAGGTCGATTCGATTCGTGCGCAGCACCGCCTGACGGCCGACGAACTCCGGTTTGGCGAGCCGCACCGCCCATTCGTGGCCGAGGCGACGCGGGGTCGAGTCGAAGTCGGTGTCTTTGCCAATGACGATGTGACCCTTCTCGAGCCGCAGGTCGAGCAGCGTCTGGAAACCGTGGGGCCGAATTCCGAGGTCGCGACCGAGCTCGAGCAGCCGCCGCCACAGAGCCACCGAGTCGCGCGCCGGGTGGTGCAGCTCGTAGGACAGCTCGCCGGTGAAGCTCAGTCGCAGGATCCGGCAGGCGACCCCGGCGACCTCACCCGCGAGGTGGCAGGCGAAGCCGGGGAGCCCGGTCACCCCATTGACCCCAGCGCGACCGAGCAGCTCGGCGGCGCGCGGTCCGGTGACGTTGATCGCGCCGAGCGCCATCGTCTGGTCGAGCAGCCGGACGTCGAAGCCGCGCGATTCCGCCCAGTCGCGGATCCACAGCTCGGCGAACGAGGCGCCGCCGCTGGTCAGCGTGAGCGAATAGCGCCGCGGGTCGTGACAGAGAATCATGCCGTCGTCGAGCACGTAGCCGCGCTCGTCGAGGAGCAGCACGTAACGGCAGTGTCCCGGCCGGAGGGTCGAGACCTGGGTCGGGTACAACAGCTCGAGCAGCGGCAGCGCGTCGGGTCCGGCGACTTCGAACTTGCCGAGGGTGCTGACGTCGCCGAGCGACACCGCTTCGCGCACGGCGCGGTATTCGGCGCCGTACTCAAACATCGGGTCGCCATAGGTCCACGGCCGCCACCAACCGCCGGCGCGGTCCATCTGGGCGCCGAGTGCCGTGTGCTCGTCGTGGAGCGCGGTGCGCGGCGTCGCGCGGTGGTGTTGTCCGGCGGCGACTTCGCCAAGGGTCAGCTGGCGGGTCACCGGTCGGGCGGTGAACGCCGGCTGGAGCTCATGGCCGCGGTCGCGCACAAAGCTGCGGAGGTGGGGTAGACACGCCGCACCCTGGCAGGCGCCGGTGCCCGCGAGCGTCGCGCGCTTGACCAGCTCCAGCTCGCGAAACCCGCGCTGCCACACCGAGTCGAGGTCGGCGACCGTGACCCGCGAGCACGGGCAGACGATGCCGTCGCGCGGGCGCGGCGGGATGTTGGACTCACGCGCGGCGTCGCCCACCGCTCGCACCGACAGTCCCCGACCCATGCGTGACAAGGCGTCGCGAGGATGGAGGCCGAGCCCGAGGCTGACCGTGTCGCAGGAATGTCGGTGCTCGACGCCGTCGCGGCCGCGGACGATCACCGCTTCGAGTCTTTGCTCGCCGCAGAAGCGCACGATCTCGCCTTCGAGTTGCACCGCCGCGACTCCGGCGGGCGGAGTGCCCACTGCGACCACTCGCCCGAGGTCGAAGCTGGCTGCGGCGAGCCGTTCGGCTGCGCGGGCGGTGAGCAACCCCTCGAGCCCGCTTCCCGGCGCTACCGGTTGGATCTCGGCGGCGCCGGTTGCGATCACGATCTCCCCTCGCGGATGCACGTGCCAGGTCGCCTCGTCGGTGCGCGCGACCACCCGCGGTCCGGGGTACACGCCGATCGCCTCCTGGCCGGCGCCCGCGTCGAGGGTGATCACGCGCTGGCCGGCTGCCCTCGCTTCGTCCGCCGCGGCGACCCCGGCTTCACCCTGGCCGATTACCACGACGTCGCAGTGGAGGTGACGGACCGGGGTTTCGCGCGGCCGCGCGTCGAGCAGATCCTCAGCATCGCGCCACAGCGGCGGCGCCGCGCCCCCGAGATGGTCGCGCTCGACCAGCTGGCCGGCGCGAGCTGCCACCTGGCAGGTGCGCACGTACGAGACACCGTCGACCGTGGCCAGGCAGTGCGGGCAGTCGCCGGCGAGACACAAGCAGCCGCCGCCGGTGGGGTGGAGGCCGGCGCGCAGCAGCGCCTCGAGCAGCGAGTCGCCGTCGCGCGCCTCGATGGTGGTTCGATCGACAGTCAACCGCACGGTGGCGAGATCCTACCCAGGGAATCGCATGTACCGGTTGTAACCAATCGATCGCGATGGGCGTAATGCCATCCGAACGATCGCTCTCCCGCTCGCAAGAAGGAGTCCCCGATGCTCCGAGACATCCGCTTTGCACTTCGCAACCTCGCTCGTGAGCGACGGATCACCATCCTGGTGATGGTGTGTCTGGCGTTGGTGGTGGCCGGCAACACCACGGTCTTCAGCATGCTGCGCAGCTACATCCTCAAACCGCTGCCGTACCCGGGCATCGAGCGCCTGGCGTTGTTCACCGAAAGCGAGCGCACGACCGCGGGCGATCAGAGCCTGATCTCGGTGGCGAGCTTTCTCGACTACCGCAGCCGCAACCGCACTCTGGAAGAGCTGGCGGCGAGTATCGACAGCCCGGTGAACTTGACCGGCGACGGTCCGCCCGAGCAGTGGCAGGCCGAGTGGGCGACCCCGAACTTGCTGCCGATGGTCGGCGGCCGGGCCGTGGTCGGGCGCGGATTCGTCGGAGCCGACGGCAAGCCGGGAGCCGCCAGGGTCGCGGTCCTGACCTGGCCGTTGTGGCAGCGCCGCTTCGGCGGCGACCCCTCGGTGATCGGGCGTCGGGTGCTGCTCGATCGCGTTCCTTACGAAGTGATCGGGGTGCTGGCCGAGGATTTCGACTGGATCGAGTCGAAACTCGACGTGTGGTTGCCGCTGGTGATCGATCCAACATCCCTGGATCGCGACAAACGGACGCTGTTCGGGATCGCGAAGCTGGCGCCGGGAATCTCGCCGGATCAGGCCCGAGAGGATCTGCTGCAGGTCTCCCAGGCGCTCGAGAGTCAGTTTCCCGAAGCCCAGCGCGGTTACGACGCGTCGTTGCGGATGTTCTCAGAGCAGTTTCCTGGGCCCGAGGACACCCGGCTGTTCGGAATGCTCCAGGGCGCCGGGCTGCTGGTGTTGCTGATCGCCTGCGCCAACATCGCGAACCTGCTGCTGGCGCGTGGCTCGGCGCGCCGTCGTGAGCTGGCGATGCGGGTGGCGCTCGGCGCAGGCCGGATGCGGATCCTGCGCCAGCTGCTGACCGAAAGCGTGGTGCTGGCGCTCGGTGGCGGCGTCGTCGGCATCCTTCTTGGCCTGGCCGGGGTCCGCTACTTGCGGCTCAGCCTCGCCGGGACCTTGCCGACCATGATTCTGCCTCGCGTCGATCTCCAGGTGCTGATGTTCTCGCTCGGAATCTCGGCGGCCGCAGGGCTCTTCTTCGGCATCGTCCCCGCGATCCAGGCGGTGAGGGAGCGGCTCAACGACGTGTTGCGCGAGGGCGGGATGCGCGGCGCGACCGGCCGCCGGCGTCTCGCCTCGAGCCTGTTCGTGATCAGCGAGGTGGCGTTCGCGCTCGCTCTGCTGGTCGGCGCGGGTCTGCTGCTGCGCACTTTTCTCGATGTCCAGTTCGGCGACCAGGGTTTCGAGACCAAGGGCGCTCTGACCTGGAGCGTTACCCTGCCGGAGGACGAGTACCCAGACGATGTCTCGCGGGCGGCGTTCGACGAGCGGCTGATCGAGCGTGTCTTCGCGCTGCCCAACGTCTCGGTGGCGGCCTCGACGACGGTGCTGCCACGCAGCCGCAACGTGCCAATCACCGACATCGAGCTCGAGCACGCCGATGGGGTCGAGGAGACGAAACCCTCCGTGTCGTGGCTTGCGGTGTCTCCCGGCTACCTGGACGCCCTCGGCATCACGCTGTTGCGCGGGCGCGGTCTCGAGGTTGCCGATCGGGCCGATGCCGCGGCGGTGGCGGTGGTCGACCAGAGCTTCGTCGATCGCTTCTATGGCGAGGCCGGTGCCGAGGTGCTGGGCAAGCGGATTGGAATCCGCGACCAGAGCCGCGAGATCGTCGGCGTCGTGCGGGCGGTGCGCCAGCGACGGATCGGCACCCTCGACGGTCCCAAGGCCCAGGTCTACCTCCCAGTCGACCAGGTTCCTCAGCGCACCCGCTCGTACCTGGTGCGGGTTTCGAGCGGCGAGCTCGAGTCTCTGGCGGCGCCGGTGCGCGCGGCGGTCGCGGCGCTCGACCCGAACCTGCCGGTGGCGGCGCTCCGGTCGCTCGACGATCACATCGCCGAGCAGTTCGCGGGTATCGATGTCCTGAGCGGAATCCTTGCCGGGTTCGGCGCCTTGGCGCTCGCGCTGGCGGCGCTGGGCGTTTATGGGGTGCTCGGCTACTCGGTGTCCCAGCGCCGCCAGGAGATCGGGGTGCGGATGGCGATGGGCGCGCGCCAGCGCGACGTGCTGTGGATGATCCTGGGCCAGGGCGCCAAGCTCACCGCGATCGGTTTGCTGATTGGTGTACCGCTGGCTTGGGGGGTCGGCAAGCTGGTGGCGTCATCGGTCGGGGAGTTGATCTCGAATCCGCCCCTACTCTTGCCCGCCGTCGCCGCGGGCCTGGTCGTGACCACGATGCTCGCAAGCTTCCTACCTGCACGCCGGGCGTCGGCGGTTGCCCCGACGGTGGCACTGCGCGCGGACTAGCCTCCGAATGTGCTGGGTAGCACATTCTCCGGCTAGGTGTTCCTCGCCCAGCGCCCGAGGACGGGTTCGCCCGCAGACGGGCGCGGGCTCGTCGCCTGCGTCGAAGACTCGGTCAGGCTCCAGAGGCGGCGTCGTCGTAGGAATCGAGGAGCCCGACGCCCGCGGTGGCCTACCTGCGCCGAGTAGGATGGCTGCGCTGTGAAGTTCGGCGTGCTGCTCTTGTTCAGCTGGCCCGACCGTCGGGTCGATCTGCCGACGGTCTATCGACGCGCGCTCGAGCGGGTCGAGATCATGGACCAGACAGGCTACGACGCGGTGTGGCTCGCCGAGCACCACTTCACCGAGTACAGCGTCTGTCCGTCGGTGCACATGATGGCGATGGTCGCCGCCGAGCGAACCAAGCGGCTACGCATCGGCACCGGGATCTCGCTGGTCCCGTTCTACAACCCGCTGCGCCTCGCCGAAGAAGTCGCGATGCTCGACGTGCTCAGCGGCGGTCGGGTCAACTGGGGCGCCGGACGCGGCTATCAGAAGGCGGAGTACCAAGCCTTCGACGTCGACCCGGACGATAGCTACGAGCGGTTTCGCGAAGGCGTCGAGATCGTTCGCCTGGCGTGGACCGAGGAACGATTCAGCTACCACGGGCGGTTCTGGAGCTACGACGAGGTCGAGGTGCTGCCGAAGCCCCTGCAACGGCCGCATCCGCCGATCTGGCTCGCGGCATCGTCGGGTCGCGCGATCGAATGGGCGGCCGACCACGGCTTCTCGATCCTCATGGACCCGGTGAGCCCGCACAAGGTGATGCGCGAGAAGCGCGATCTCTACGAGCAGCGGCTCGCCAGCGCCGGGTTCTCGAGCGCGGGTCGCGATCTGCCAGTCGCGCGCCTGGTGGCGGTCGCGCCCACCGATCAGCGAGCGCGCGAGGTGGCTGCAGCGGGAGCCCGCTGGTACCTGGAGTCCCACCAGAAGGAAGGCCAGCGCCCGGTTGCGGTGGCTGCGGGCCCGGCGGTACAGGCGGCCGAGGCGCGGTTTTCACCGTTCCCGGTTTTCGACGCTCCGGCGTCTGAGCTCGACCGTTTCATCGACGACACAATCATCCACGGCAGCCCCGAATCGTGCGTCGACCAGATTCTCCGCCTCCGCGACGAGATTCGCCTCGACTACTTGCTGTGCGCGCCGCTCGGTCACGAGTCGTTCTTGCTGTTCACCGACCGCGTGCTGCCGGCTCTCGGCGCGGTGCCCAGAGCGGCTACGTTTCAACAGGCGCCGGCTCGCCGCGTTCGGGGCGCGCGAGCTCGGGTTACACGGCCCTCGCCGAGTCGCGGCCGGCGTCTCTGCCGGCCGAACCCTTGAAGAACAGAAAGGCTACCGAGGTTCGAAATGCCTCGCGGGCGGAAACAACGCTCTCCTGATAGCCTTGGCTTATTTCGTCGAAACGAACTGACGAAGAGGAGGTCGTTTGCCGAAAGGGCCGCAGGAGCGTCACACGGCGAAGCTGTTCGAGGACCTCGACGACAACTGCTACGCCGAGACGATTCGGGTCCCGCTCATCTTCGCCAATCCGAAGCTGCCGAGAGGGGAGACGCGGGACTCTCTGGTCGGCCTTATCGACCTGATGCCGACTCTCGCCGAGATCGCCGGCGTCGACAAGTTCGGCGAGAGCCACCCGATCCAGGGCCGGAGCTTTGCCGATGAGCTGCTCGAAGGCTGGTCGCCGC
>JAQBHE010000430.1:0-3951 GCA_032128015.1 Holophagae bacterium | reverse complement strand
CATCGTCGAAGGCACCGAGCGCGCGATCGCGCTGCGCATGACCAACGGCACGCCGCAAATCATCGAGCTCGAAGGTGGCAACCAGCAGAACACCGAGACCTCGGGCGGCGCGCTCAACACCGTCACTCGGCAAGTGCGGGGATTGGTGCGCGGGTCCTTTCAGCTGGGCTGGGAGGTCCGTCCGCCGAGCTGCCCCTGCACCGGCGACGGTGGAGTGGGCGGCTGACCCTACCGCGACGTCGAACCCTCGAGCTGCCCGAGCCCTACGACGCGCTCGCGGTCGCCAGTGCCACCGCGGCGCCGATCTCCGATCCGTCGCTCCGGAAGGGCCCGGACCGCCTGCAGCGCGCCGCGCGTACCCCGGAAGGCCCGGGGACAATCGAGATTCGGCAGGTCGGGGCAACCGTCGAGGCCGAAGCCCACGGACCCGGCTCCGATTGGCTCCTCGATTCGTTGCCGGCATGGATCGGCGCCGGCGATAACGACAGCCGGCTCTTTGCGCCCGAGACCGAACCGCTCCACGGCCTCCTGCGCAAGCACGGCCCGCTCCGCGTCGGCGCCAACCTCCGTCTGTTCGCGACCTTGGTGCCGCTGGTCATCGCCCAGAAAGTCGTGGGCAAGGAGGCGGGGCGCAGCTACCGCCGTCTACTCGATAGCTACTCCCAAACCGGGCCGGGTGGAGACGAGCTGCTGCTTCCGATGTCCGCCGAAGACCTGCGTGCCCTGGGCTACGAGAGCTTTCACCCGCTCGGCGTCGAGCGTCGCCGCGCCGAGACCGTGCTCCGTCTCGCTCGCTCGGCAGGTCGCATCGACGCACTCGCCAGCAAGGCCTCCTCCGAAGCGCAGCGGATCCTCGAGACCGTTCCCGGCATCGGTCCGTGGACCGCGGGTCGCGCCGCGTTCGCAGCGCTCGGCGACCCGGACGCGGTGTGGACCGGTGACTACCACCTGCCGTCGCTGGTGTCGTGGAACCTTCGAGGCGAGCGCACCGCCACCGACGACGACATGCTCGAGATGCTCGAGCCTTACCGCGGCCACCGGGCCCGCGTGCTCCTGCTGCTCCTGCGCTCCGGCGACGCCCCGGCGAGACGCGGACCGCGAATGCCGTTTCGAGAGATCGATCGCCAGTAAGCTCGACTCCTTCACCGACGTGCGCGAGCTACAGCGTCAGCTCGAGGCACAAGGCGTGGAACTGCAGCAAGAGGCGGACGAGAGCACAACCGGTCCGGCCAGCTTCGTGGCTGTGGACCCTGACGGCAACTCGATCCTCGTCGATCAACACGTGTGAGCCGGATGGCCGGATGCCTCCGGCCAATCGACGCGAGCCGGCGGTGGCCCTCCGCTCGTCGAGAAAGCGTGCCTCCGGAGGCCACATACGGTACGCCGCCGTCCTTCGTAGAATTTCCGAGCCTGCGGCCACACAAACTGATCTCCTGGATCAGGACCGCGTACGACGCGGTGGGATAGCGAGGGCGGCGAAGATCTGGTCGGTTTCAGCGCTTTCGCGCGTAGGTGCCGTCGAAGGCGACCGTCCAGGTCTTGCCGTCGTCGCTCGACGATTCCCACAACTGTCGGACCCGACCGTCGTCGAACTTCGACCAGGTGACCCGGCTGATCACGGTCTGGCCGTTCGGCCGGGTGACCGGATCGGCCTGCATCACCATGTTCCCGTCCGCCAATCCCCCCGCAAGGTGCAGCGGGCCACCGCGCTCGTCGATCCAACTCTGGAACCACTTGCGCTCCAGGCGGTCATAGAAGTTCAGGCTCACGCCACCGACCCCGTTGGCCGACGTCCAGTGCTCGATGAGCGCGCAACCACTCATCGTCGCCTCGATCCGATTGGTGCCCGCCACCTGACCCTGCGGCCCGGTGACGTTCCAGTCACCGATCCAGAAATCGAACTGCCGGTGCTCGGGCGCGCTACAGTCTGGCGGCGCGGTCTGTTGCGCCGCGAGTGGAGCTGCCAGGGCGAGGATGACAACTGTTGCGAGAAACTGCTTGGTGATCATGGTCGACGCCTCGACGGTCGTTGGGAATCCGCGGAGCTTCGGGTCGTTCGGGAAGCTACTGCATGCCATCGCCCGGCGCTATCGGAATCTTGCTCGGGCGCGTAGAGCATGAGCAGCACCGCTCTGCGCCGCGTGCCGGACCTCGCTACCGATATCGATGTTCACTTGTTCGAGACCAACAGGGTCGCCGTCGGAGCGTTCCGGTGTCGACCGACCCATCCGCTGTTTGGGGACTCCGGACCCATTCGCAATCACTGCGTCGTGTTTCCTCGGACGAGCTCGGAGATCCAGCCGGCGGGATTCCAGACCTTCGTCGGCACCCAGAGCGTGGTCTCGGTGTACAACGCCGGCCAGGTGTATCGGCGGCGGATGGTGAGTCCAATCGGCGATCACTCCGACTACTTCGTCGTCGAGGAGACGACCCTGCGGCAAGTGGCTGCAGCACAGAACCCGCGCGCGGCCGACGCGTCGGAAGCGTTCTCGGTCTCGCACGTGCCGGCCCAGCCGTCCTGGTACTTTCGCCAGCGGCAGATTTTCCGGCGCGTCACATGCTGCTCGGTGGACGATGGTCAGACGGCCGATCCGTTCGAGATCGAGGAGCAGATTCTGCTGCTGCTCGGCGATGTCCTGCGCGCCATCTCGCGCGACTCCTACAAGGCGGACCCGCCTGACACCCGCGGGAGCCGGCGACGCCGCGACCTCGTGCAGGCCGCGCAGCAGGTCCTGGGATGCCGCGCCTGCGAACCGCTGACCCTCAGTGATCTCGGCGCGGAGCTCGGCGTATCGACCTACCACCTCTGTCGGACGTTCCGAGACGGCGCCGGCACGACGCTCCACCGTTACCGCGAGCAAGTCCGACTGGCGACGGCGCTCGGCCTCATCGAGGACGGCCTCGATCTGACTCGGGTCGCCCTCGACGTCGGCTACTCGAGTCACAGCCACTTCACCGCCGCTTTTCGTCGCGCCTTCGGTATCCCGCCGTCCGCGGCGCGGTGAGCTACCTTCACCGCGCCATGACTCGACTACCGCGGACGCCGCTCGATGACACGCGATCTCTCGCCGCAGGCTGGTGACTCCCACAGGCGCCTGCGCCTGCTGGTGCCCAGGGTGCCGGCCGCGGGCGCTCCACGGACCGTGGATGTCACGAGACGGCGCCCTTGGCCCGAAACACCACGAAGGTGACGTCGTCGTTGGGCGGCCGGTCGCCGTTCCATTCGGCGGTCGCTCGGGTCATCGCGGCGACGATCTCGGCCGGCGACCGATCGGCGGCACGCTCGAAGATCGCTCGCGCTCGGGCGTAGCCGAGCTGCTGGCCGCGCGCGTTGAGCAACTCGGGGAAACCGTCACTCATCACGACCAGAGTGTCGCCTGGGTCCAGGGAACCTTGCCACAGCGAGTACGCGAACGAAGCGATGCCGCCGAGCGGCGACCCCTGGAGCGCAATCTCTTCGAGCGCGCCGGTGGCGGCTCGGCGCAGCAAAGCGGGCGGCATACCGGCGGCCGCGATCTCGATCTGCCTGCCTGCGACGCGCAGCAGAGTCAGCGACATGGCCATCCGCTCGAGCCGCATGGCACAGATTGCCTGGTTCGCCTCACCCAGGAATCCTGGCAGGTCCTCGATCGTCGCGAGCGACAGCATTCCCTTGATTACCGTGGTCATGGTCCCAGCACGGCTGCCATGGCCAGTAGCGTCGCCGACCGCTGCGACCAGGCTGTCGTCGTCAGAGACAAAGAAATCGTAGTAGTCGCCACCGACCTCGGTGGCAGTGCGCATGTTGACCGCGATGTCCACCGAGGGCAGCTGGGGGATCTGCCGGGGCAACAGAGAAAGCTGAAAGCGTCGGGCTTCCTCGAGCTCGCGAGTCTTGCGATCGTTCTCGGCCGCGAGCAGCCGCTGCTGCATCTCCTGGTCTTTGCGCCGGCGCTCCTCCTCGAGCAATCG
>JAQBHE010000429.1:0-14738 GCA_032128015.1 Holophagae bacterium | reverse complement strand
TGCGAAGTTCCCGGATCGCGTCCTTGGCAACGATCCTTGACAGCAGCCATTTTTGCCTCACCTTGGCTGGCGATCCGGTCTGTCGAAGCCAGTCGCTCGTCTCCGAGCAGTGGAGAACCAGCTGAGCGACCATCTCCAGCTCGCCCATCGGCAGTTTGTCGCGGTCGATCCAGCGCACGCAGTGAGAGGCGGGCTCAGGCGCAGTGGCTGCACCCCGGCTCAACAGCGCCTCGGTTGGCCGCCGGCGGAAGTCGAACAGCCTTCGAGGCCAACGGAAGATCCAGTCTTTCCAATCGCGGATCCGCATCCAGACGTGCCCGGCGCCATCGCCGATCTCGATGTCGGCCGTGAGGGTTCGGTCGTCGATTCCCGTCACTTCAGCCCGGACCGGAACCACCGTCCCCGGCGCTGGTGACGAGCGATAGAGCTCGACCTTGCCGATTCCGATCGGGAAGAGGTAGAGGTCGCGAGGAAGACCCCAGAGCCCGATGAGCTGGCCCACGCCGTCCAGCACGCAAGGATCGATGAGCAGTCGCGGATCGGAGGTTCCCGCGAACAGCTGATCGCCGCGCCGGACCATCAGACGCCCCTCGAGTCCGACTTCCTGGAAGCTGGGCGACGCGCAGACGCATTGGAGGGACGGTCCATGAAACAGCAGGCGCTCGCCGTAGATCTGGTCGAGCGAGAAGGGTGAGCGCGCAACCTGGGTCGGCTTGGTGAAAAGGAGGTCGAGGTCGACTCGATAGTCAAGCCCATAGAGCACGTCCACGGTGAAGCTCGGGGAATCGTTGTGATCTTGGGTGATCGCGACTTCGACGCGGAGAGTCCGGTCGCGCTCGGCCGGCGACGCCCGGGCCTCGACCCGAAGCGTCGAGCGCTCGACGTTGCGAAGCGCGATCCATCGCCTCGCGCTTGCCCTCTCGAAGCCCAGCAGACCTCTGCCGTTGACAAGATGCGCGGAGACCTCGGCGGCGATCTCGAGGGAGAACGTGAACGGCAGAACCGGCCATCGCGCCGCCAGCGGGCGATCTTCGGGAGCCTGGATCAGGACGTGATCCGCGAGGAACAGATCCTTCTCGAGGTCGAGGTCCAGCTCCACGAGCAACTCACCGTGACGGTGCTCGATCAACCGGCCCGCAAACGGGAAACCTCCGGCGGTCACGGGCGAGACGAGATCACAACAGTGCATCCCGCAGCCGCCATTCGGCGATCCGATCGAGGCTGCGAGTGATCAGGATCTCGGCAGGATCGTCCGGGGAGCGAGTCATCTCTTGAATGCATCTATCGACGCCCGACTCCACCGAAATGACGTCAATGCCCTGGGAGGCGTAGAGCTCCCGCAGCTCCTCGCCGACCATTCCCTGCTGCCAGGGACCCCAACCGATGGCGACGACTTTCACACTGGGCCACTGGCGATGAAGCCAATCGGCGATCTTGTTGAGCACTTCGTTGGCCGCGCTGTAGTCGACCTGCCCGTGGTTGCCGAAACGGCTGGCGACCGAAGAGAACAGGATCAAGAATCGCAGATCGCTTGATCGGAGCTCATTGGCGAGCACGCAGGCGGGTGTGACCTTGGTCCGAAAGACACGCGCGAAAGAAGCCAACCCCTTCTGACGGATGGGCCGGTCCTCGTTGATTCCGGCTCCGTGGATGACGCCGTGAATGGCACCGTGCTCGAGGTACAAGTCGCGAACGAGCTTCGTGAACTTGCCGGCGTGGCGCACGTCCACAGATCGATACTGGATCCTCGCCCCCCGCGCTGTCATCGTCGCCAGGTTGGAACGGATCTCGCGGTCCTTGAGGATCTGACGAAGCCGGCGCTCGACGGTCGCAGGCGAGACTTCTTCACCCGCTGTCTTGGCTTCGTCGATCAGATGACGTCGCAAGCCCGCCGCGTCGGCAAACGACTGGGTTGCTCTCGGCTCGGCGGAGGGCAGCGGGCTCCGTCCCACCAAGATGAGACGAATGCCTTCGCAAGACGCGAGCTCCTTGGCCACTTGGGCGGTGACGCCATAGGCGCCGCCGGTCACCAGGACCACCGAGCCAGGCTCGAGCACGTTTTGCACTCTGGCGGACGGCTTCGTAGCGATTGCCTCTTCCCGCAGCTCGATCGACCAGCGTCCGTCGGCCGCGAGTCCAATCTCGTTGGCAACGTCGCCTGCTTCGAGCTCCTCGATGATCTTGCCGATCCGCGCCTGGACATCGGCATCGATGTCCAGGCAACGCACCGAGATCTTGGGGCGCTCCCGCGCCAGGGTCTTCGCCACGCCCAAAGTGCCGGCGCCAGTCAAACACGCCCCTTCGCCGGCGGCGAGGCCGAACTTCCCATCGATGTTGGTGACGTTGATCAGCCGACCGCCACCGAGCTTGGTGCTCTCCCGCAGATCGTCTTCGAACGCTTTGACGACACAGAAGAGTCGAAGGGCGCTATCGAGGAGCTGGATCGGATCGAGGGCGCGCTCGTGGCGGCCACAGCCGAGCAGGGAAAGGACACCTCCCACTCGGATGCCACGGCGATGCAAGCGGGAACGCAATGAGAGCACGGACGACTCGCTGGAAAGATCGGCCTGAAGAGACCCGGCGTGGTCCTCGAGAGGGTCCTTGGTGTGGGTGACCCGGACCGCTCGATGGCCCCGGTCTTCCATGGCCCTGGCCAGCGCGGCTCCGATCTCTGGGTCGGCGTCGACGATCAGCCATGGACGTCCGGCTGGCAGGGCGGCACTCCGAGTCGCTGGGAGCGGCGCGGGTACGGCACGGAGCGCGTAGCGGCGGGCGCCTTCCTCGGGCACAATCCTGGGCTTTGCCGCCCGCGTGCTCCGACTCGCGGGTTGCTCCGGGGTGCGATTCTGATCGTCAAGCGTCGGTTTCTCGAATTCCCGACCCTCGAGACTTCGATCGCCGGCCGAGAGGGTGTCGAGGCTGCTGCGCGCGTACCAGTCCGCGATCTCACGCAGGCTTCTGAGGGCGCCCAGCTCATCGATGACTCCTTCGTCGTCGGGTCCCCGAAGCCGCTGACGCAGCCAGTGGAGCTCCTCCATGGCGCTGATGATCTCCAGACGCTTGATCGAGTCGATTCCGAGATCCGCTTCGAGATCCGCTTCGAGGTCGAGCATCGACTCCGGATATCCGGTGCGCTGAGCGACCGAGGCGAGCAGCCGAGCCTCGAACTCCTCGCGGGTGGGCAGTCGCTCGGGAGTCCTGGTGCCGCCCGGCGTAGCACGCGCCCCGCGGGTCGGAGCCGGAGCCACGTCCAGAGGTCGGAGCTCGCGCAGTCTAGGGATGAGTTGCCGCTGGGACGCTTCGGGGTCGTCGCCCGGCGCTCGAGTTGGTGTCGGTTCCGCCGCCCCGGGGGTCAGCGTTCGGAGGAGCTCCTCGGTCAACTCGATCTGCTTGCGCTGAAGCTCGATCAGAGAAGTCAGGTGCTCGCGAGTCCGCGAGGCTCCTGCCGTCGTCGCATCGGTGTGGTTGTCCACCGGGACACGGGAGTGCGGCCGGGATGCCGCCGTTTCTCCGACGACCGGTCCAGCCGGGATCGCCCTGCCGGCGTTCACTCGCCAAACCGTCGGGCCCGGTACCGAGTCTCGAGTCGCCCGCTCGATGACTTGGGCCAAGGCGGTTTGCCTGACTCCCGGTGCTTGTCGCGCGTGCTCGATCTCGTGCTTCTCGAGTCCGCGATTCTCGAACCAACGAGGCAGATCGACGGGGAGTCCCAACGCATAGGCCCGGCCGCAGAAGTGCGCGAAGCTGAGAAGGCTGTCATCGCCCGGGCGGTCGAGGGCAAGCGCCTCATGCGGTCGATCGCGCAAGACCCGCCGGACGAAATCGGTGAGGACCCGTCCCGGTCCGACTTCGACGAATACCCGCGCGCCTCTGGCGTAGATCGCCCGAACCTCCTCCGCAAACCGGACGGGGTGTGTGAGTTGCGCGCTCAGGATCGAACGAATGGCCGCCGGGTCGTCGGGGAAACACGTGGCTCCGGTGTTGCTGAAAGCCGGTACCGTGGGTCTTGCCCAGGGTACCCGTCCGAGCTCGGCGCCAATCGCCGTCGCGACGTCGGCCAGGAACGACGAATGAAAGGCCGCGGAGACCGAGAGTCGGGTCGCCTCGATCCCGGCCTCGCGCAAGCCTGCGACCGCTCGCTCCAGCGCACCCACCGGTCCCGCGATCACCACCCGGTCGTCGGCGTTGACGCAGGCAATCTCGACTTCGCTCGCAGCTTCGCGGAGCAGATCCCGAGCTCGCTCCTCCGAGGTGCCGACAGTGGCCATCCCAGTGGCGCCGTTCGCGGCGGCTTGATCACAGATTCGTCCGCGCCGAGCCGAGAGCTGGAGCATCGCCTCCGCAGTCAGCACCCCGGCGGCATGGAGTGCCGGATACTCGCCGTAGCTGTGCCCGGCGGCAAAGTCGGGAACGAGACCGAAGTGCCTGAGCAAGTCATGACCGAGCAGCGACGCCAAGCCGAGGGCCGGCTGGGCGACCCGGGTGCCGTTCAACTCTCGGTGCTGGTGCAGCCTCTCCATCTCGTCGAACGCGGGGCGCGGGAAGATGAAAGAAGAAAGGGGACTTTCGAGATGTTCCTCCAGCTCGCGATCTGCGCGCTCGACCGTCGCTCGAAGAAACGGGAAGGCGCCCACCAGCTCGACGAGCATGTCGACTCGCTGCGAGCCCTGGCCCGGAAAGAGAAAGCAGACCAGAGGGGCACTCCCGGCGTGTTGCCTGAAGTAGAGTCCCCGTGCCTTGGTCGGGGGGCGTTGCGGGCTATCGACAAACGAGCGTAGCTGCTGGCGGAGATCGTCGAGCGACGTCGCGACGATCGCCAGCCGAGCCGACCTCGGTGCTCCATTGGCGGTGTTCTTCTGCTCGTCCCGGAGGTGCGCGCTCGCGACCGCGGCGAGGTCCGCTTCCCGGCAGGACTCCAGGTGCAAGAGCAGATCTTGAGCGTGCTTGGCGAGCTCCTCCGGGGTCGCGCGAGAGAAGGCCAGAATCTCCGCCGGCCGCGGCCCGAGGTCGGTCGGACACCGGCGCCGATCCGCATCGAGGTGCTCCTCGAGAACGCAGTGGAAGTTCGTGCCTCCGAATCCGAATGCGCTGACCCCGGCGCGCCGTGCGCGCTCACCGGCCTTGCGGAACCAAGGCCTGGTCCGGGTGTTCAAGTAGAACGACGTCTCTTCGCGAAGGCATGGGTTCGGCGCCTCGATGCCAGCGGTCGGCGGCAGGATCTGCTGCTGGAGCGCGAGCACCGCCTTGATCAGACCGGCGAATCCAGCGGCGACCTTGGTATGACCGATCTGTGACTTGACCGAGCCGAGGGCGCAGGGATTCGCCTCGCCGCAATGACGAAAGACGCGGTCGAGCGACTCGACCTCGGTGCGATCGCCCACCACGGTGCCGGTGCCGTGCGCCTCGATCAACCCGATCGTCGAAGGATCGACACCCGAGTCCGCATAGGCGCGCCGGAGAGCTCGCTCCTGGCCGTCGGGATGGGGTGCGGTGAGGCTTCGATGCCGACCATCGCTCGAGCTGCCGATCCCCCGGATCAAGGCATAGATCGAGTCGCCGTCCCGATCCGCCAGCGCAAGCCGCTTGAGCACGAGCACCGCGATGCCCTCGCTGATGACGATGCCGTCCGCTCGGTGGTCGAAGGGCTGAGAACGACCGCGGGGCGAGAGCGCCTGGGTGCTGGAGAACGACTGGTAGGCGACCGGATGGTTGGCGCCGTCGCCAGCGCCGACCACCACGACATCGGAGCGTCCGAGGCGGAGCTCCTTGATGCCGGCGTCGAGCGCGGCGAGCGAGGAAGCGCACGCGGCATCGACCGTGAAGTTCGGGCCGCCGAGATCGAAGCGGTTGGCGATCCGGCCGGACGCGACGTTGCCGAGCACTCCCGGAAACGAGTCCTCGGTCCATTCCGGAAGATCGGCCCGCAGGGACTCCAGGAGCCGCGAGCGCGTCGCGTCGGACAGCCACTCGACCCTCGGTAGATAGTGAGCAAGGAGGGTACGGAAGGTGTAGTTGCTGCTGAGGTCGTGCACCCCGCCGGCGCCGAAGATCACCGCGGTGCGGGATCGCGGACAAGGCAGCCGGTCGAACCCCGCGTCCTCGAGTGCCCTCCGCGCCACTTCGAGAGCCAAGAGCTGCATCGGCTCGATCGAGGGCACGCTGGTTGGCGGGATCCCGTAGCGGGTCGGATCGAAGAAGACGTCGTCGAGAAAGCCGCCCCACTTCGAATAGCTGCGGTCCGGCGCCGTGCGGTCCGGATCGAAGTAGTCCTCGGTGCGCCAGCGTTCCGCAGGAACCTCTCGAATCAGCTCCTTGCCGGAGACGATGTTGTGCCAGAACTGGCGAAGGCCCGAGGAGCCTGGAAAGAGGCAAGCCATGCCAACGATCGCGATGACCTTGTCACTGTCCAGGCCGGCGCTGGCGGTGACGGTGGCCCTCGAGCCGGATGCGGCGCGGGAAGGACCGCCAGGAAGCGCCTCTTCGGCGGCGTCGACTTCGCGCACGCTGTCGAATCGGTCGAGCAGCTCCTGCGCGTCTAGGGTGACCGCGCGGTGCAGGTCCTCGAGCTTGGTTCTCGAGTGCTTCATGGTGCCGACTTCGCCGAGCATGAACAGGCCCTCGAGAAGTTGGGTCTCCAGATCGACAGCGACGCGGGCCGGGCCGGTTCCATCCGGTCCAGCGTTTGCGCCTGGTCCGGCTGCCCGCGACACTCCCTTGGTTGCGATTCGCAGTCGGCCGACGTTGAGTCGCTCGAGGTGCTCGAGAACCTCACGTCCCTTCTTTCCCTCGGTCAGCAGCTCGCTCTTCCGACGCTCGAACTCCTCGCAGTATCGACTGGATGCGCAGCGTGTCGCGTACCCTGGCCCGGACTCGAGCAGCGTCGTCTCACGGCAGGCGAGCACCTGGCGCTGGAACTCGTCGGTGATAGCGCCGTGCTCGGACGCTTCTTCGGTGAACAGATACGCGCTGCCCATCAGCACGCCGGCTTTGACGCCGGCCTCGCACAGGGGAGCAACCACGGTGGCAGCCATCGCGGCCGACCGCGCGTCGTGAATGCCACCCGCGAGGAGGATCCGAAGGTCACGCAGGTCTTGCTCTCGAGTCGCGAGGAGTCGGTCTATGCAGTCGTTCCAAAGAACGAAGCTCGATCGAGGGCCGACGTGGCCGCCACACTCCCGGCCCTCGAGGATGAATTTCCGGGCTCCCTCTGTGATGAAGCGTTCCAAGAGCTCGGGTGACGGCACGTGGAGGTAGGTCGAGATCCCTCGCTTCTCGAGGGCCATTGCCTGGCGCGGAGTCCCACCGGAGAGAATGCAGAAGGATGGTGCGAACTCTGCGATGACCCGAAGCTGTTCCCGGCGCAGAGCCGGCGGCACGAAGCCCAGAATCCCGACGCCCCATGCCAGCTCCCCGAGCGCCTCTCGGGTCTCGAGCAGCAGGCGTCTGAGCTCCTCTTCGCGCAGCACCGAGACCGCGAGGAAAGGCAGCGCTCCTGCCAGCGCCACGGCTTTGGCGAACGGCGCCCGGTCGCTGACGCGGGTCATCGGACCCTGAACGATCGGGTACCTCGTACCGTGCTCCGAGGCGAGCAGGGATCCAGGCGCGAAGGCAGTGGACCGTCGCGCCAGTTGTGGGGATCGCGTCCAGTTCTCGAGATGGACCGCGACCACGCGCCCGACAGTTCCGCAGTGCGCAGCGAGACGAGCCGCCGAACCGAGGTCCTGGCCGGCCGCGACCAACCCTGTTCCGGGTCGTCCGCCCACGCGAGCCCTCAGCTCCGAGGCCTCGAGGGGTGCGGCGCGGGGCCTTTGAAGCTCGAGGATCTGGGCCCGCGCGAGGCGTCCGTGGACCCGATACCTGCCGCCGCGGTATCGAATCTCGACGGTGTCCGCGCCGTCGCAGCGGCGCCAAAGGTCCCGCTCCGACTCGCCGAACGGTGCCTCCTCGGTGAGCCAGAGCTGCTCACAGAGGGCAATGCCGGTCGCCCCGGTCGTGGCGATGGCGCCGGCAGTATGGACACCGATTCCGCCCTGGATCCAATAAGGGATGCCGAGCTCACCGCAGAGTCTCTGGGCGAGGATGAAGGAAGACTGGGGGCCGATGTCGCCCCCACATTCGTTGCCGCGGACGATCAGTCCGTCGCACCCGGCTTGCTCGGCGGCACGAGCGCCCTCCGGATCGTGGACCTCGATCCGGATCTCGCGGGCCAGCGCGCGCGCTTTGGAGAGTGCTGGCGCGGTGCTCTCGGCGGTCAGCCCGCCGAGAACGAGGACGTCGACTCGTTCCGCGAGGGCGGTGCGCAGGGTGGTCTCGAAGGCCGCGAAGCCGGTCGAAAATGACTCCGCGTCGGCAAGGCCGAAGGCGTCCCAACGCAGGCCACAGCGGCCCGCCGCCCTCGCGTTGCACAACGCGCCGACCTCACGTGCTCGCCGTGCGTGGTCCTGCGCCGAACTCCCAGAATCTCGCGAATCGCCGTCGCCGAGGTCGAGCACACCGAGCGCGCCGGCCCGGCGGGCGGCGATCGCGATCTGGGCGTCACAGACTTGCGGAGGCGAGAAAACTACAACCCGTTCCATGACCCCAGCATGATGGCACCGGGTCCCAAACGGCAAGCGCCTTTGCCGCTCAGCCGGGAGCGGCCATTTCGTGGCGGTAGGCGGGCCGCCCGGCGCCAGCCGTTTCGGGCGTCGCGATTCCTAGCCGCGGCGGAGGAGGAGGACTCCGCCACCGAGGACCACAGCTCCGAACAGCAGAGCCCCGGTCCATCCTAGGGTCGGAATCGCCGAGCTCAAGGTAGCGGTCGCAACTCCGTTCGCTACCGGGAAGGCCCCAAATGGGTCATCCTGATCAATCCCGAACGTGACATTGATCATGTCGCCAGCGTTGACCGCTTGCGTACTCGTGATTGTGCCCATGCCGTTGGTGATCGAGAAGGCTTGGGCAATCGGGATCGCCTGCATGATGCCGGTGACACCGAACGTGATGTTCCCCGGTGTGCCATCGGTCGCCATCACCATGGCGGTTCCCAGAAGGGGATGGGCTATCGCGTTGGTGAATGTCCAGGTTCCCAACGTCAACGTCCCCGGAAGGACCAGGGTGGCCAGGGGCGGCGTCGGTTGGCCGAAAACCACTCCGCCGAGGCCGACCGTCAGCGTGCGCGTCGTCGGATTGCTGACATCGTTGATGGTGACGTTGAACGAGCCCATGATCGCGGCAGGCCCAAACGGCGTCACGGTCCAAGTCCCGGTGTAAGTAGCGGATTGTCCGACCGCCAAGCCGGGAATCGCGAGTGCCACGAGAACGCAGGCGGCACCGAGCATCCTGGGCGAGCGGAAAGAGATAGCCTTCATCATTGCTCCTTTTGGTCTTTGAGTTGGTCGCCGTCACGGGGCCTGACTCGAGAGTCTCAGGTCGCTGGCCCATCGTCGTGGCGATGCGGTCGGCGTTCTCGAACAGAAGTGGCGTGAGTCTATCTTGAGCAAGTTTCCGGCGGGACTCTAGCACAGCCCCTACCAGCGAGCGGTGCCTCGCGGCTCGACACGCCGAACCCGAGAGGCCAGCAGGCTCGGCGCCTCACGAGTCCGATCGCTGGACCCGGTCGCGATGCCCAGCGACCGGCTCCGCCGCGACGAGTGGCCGGTAGTCGAGCAGGGTGACATCCCAGGGACCGTCGATCCGGTAGCGGACGCCCCGCCACGTCACGTGCCGCGCGAAGGAACACCACGATACCGCCAGAGCGTGCATCAACACGGTCAACGGGATCGCAAGCAGGATGCGAAGGAAGGATTGGCCGTCGGACTGCAAGTGCGGTGCGACGGGACTTCGATCGGACATGCCGGTAGCGCTGGCGGTTCCCTCCTTCTCGTCCGCCGCCAGGTCGTCGCTTCGGACCGAGCGGTCGAGAGCGCTATGGACGGCTGCTTCCATCATGCGGTGAAGAAACCACATCCCCGTGAGATATGCGACCAACGCTGCCACCGCGAGGAGGCCGACCAGTGGCCGATGGAGGAGCCCGGCGGTGATCGCCAGCGCCAGCGGTGCAAGCACGATCAACACCAGCGCCCAGGCAACAACGACGACCTTCCACCAACTTCGGTGGTAGAGCCGAGTCCATAGGAGCTGGCGACAGAGGAAGTTCCAGCAGCCCCCGAGAGAGAGCTCCCCGGAGACTCCGGCGATCTGTCCGTGGAGGAATCGAGCTTCGCGTCCCAGCCTGCGCAGTGGCTCGGCGACGCTGACGTCTTCGACCATGGCGCGACGCCAGAGCTTCGCGAGGCCGGACTCGTGCACGTCGGCGACGCGCAACATCAGCGCTCCCGCCCAGGGGATCTCGAGTTTCTCCATCGGGATGATCGCAGCCGCATTCCAAAGATGCCGAACCAGAGACCCCCACCGCCGAAGGGGTGGCAAGTACCAGCGGCTGCCCAGCGTCAGCCCGACCGCTCGATCTTCGAAAGCCGGAGCCATGCGGCTCAGCCAGTCAGTGGGCAGCACCACGTCTCCCGCTGCGAAGGCGAGGAGATCCGCCGAATCGCCGAGATCCTCGAGGTACTCGACGAGTGAGCTGCAGACCAGGCTGCAGGTATCCAAGCGCGTGCCCAGGAGTCGGAGCTCGGCTCGACCACAACCATGTCTCTGGAGCTCGTCCCGAGCGATCGCCCAGGCCGGGTCACGCTGGTCGTCAACCACGATTCGCACCTCGAAGTCGGGATAGTCCTGGGCGAGGACGCTGCGGATGACCTTGGCGAGCTCAGGATGAGTTCCTCGAACCGGCATGTGGACTGCGATGCGTTTCGCCGACGCGAGTCCCAGGCGGGTTGCGAACGCGGACGGTCCCTCGGCGTGGGCCGCCGAGTTGCCGCGAGGAGTTGACCCGGATGGGCGTCCGGACACGGCGGTTCGATGAACGGCTCGGTAGCCTAGGAGCAAGGCGAACTGCAACAGCCAGGCCACGGCTGAGACCAGCGCCACCGCGAGCAGAGCGGCCTCGATGGACAACAGGCTCAAGGCGCCGACTTCCAGGGAAGGCTTGTCGGTCCGGCTGCCAACCAGCCGAGCCCCCGCGGTCGGCCCTGGCAGTCCGGGTCGCGATCCGGGCTTGTGGGCCGGTTCCGGGGCGTCGGCCGGCGCCCGCTCGAATCCTCGGCCGGACGCTCGGACCGCGCGGATTCGAGCTCAGGGGTGATTCTGGACATCCTTCTTGAGCCAATCCCAGTGGTGGGTGATGAGACGGTCTCCGAACGAGCGCTCGCGCGGGGCGAGGATGAGCTCCAGGCTTCCGAATCCGGGGATGGGGGTGAATTGCTCCTCTTCCCTTTCCTGGGTCGCGGCTACGCCCATGACGTATCGACCCTCGGGGACCTCCGGGGGTATCCACAGATAGGTCGGATCCCGGAGAATCTCGCCCGGTCTCCACTCCGAGCTCCGGAGAGCACCGCCGATCTCGTGGGCGAATCGATGGACGACTCGATGGTCCAGGGAGAGAAGTGCAAGGGTGACGAGGCGAGGCGGAGGCTCGGCGTCCAGACGTTGCCAGTACAAGACGAGCCGGAGTCCGGTGCCGGGCTCGAACCAGCGGATTCGGGTCACCACAGCAGTACCCTCACCTCCGGGAGGTAGCCCCTCCGCCCTCACCAGCCCCAGACTTCCGGCGATCCGGTAGGGGGAGCCCTCGAAAGCACCCTCCGGGACGATGAAGTGAGCCCGGCGGCCCGCAGGGTCGTCGTCGTTCCAGCCGCGAACCTGGTAGATCTGGATTCCGAAAGCATGGGTGACCATGGGTTGTGGATAGGGAGACACGGTGAAAGCGGCGACCGGCTCGAGATCGATCAGATGCGGACCGGTAGCCTCCGCTCGGAAGATCCCTGCGAACATTTCGGCGTCGGTCATGCGCAGGTCCACGAAGTAGTCGGGCTTGGTTGGGAAGAGATAGGGAACGATGTTCCGATTCTTCAAGTAGGAGTGGGACTCGGGATCGAGGAGTCCAAACAGATCCAGGACGGGGCGATGGGATTCGTACCCGAGGGCGCCGATGTCGTAGGCGGCGATGATGGCGCCCGGCGGAGCGTTCGCCACGAGCCACCGTGCGGCGGCCCGATGAACCTGGTCGACGTGGCGGCAGTTCGCGCGGTAGACCGAACGCCAGTAGGGGAAAAACGTTGCTGTCATTCCCACGACCAAGACCATGCTTGCGATCCGAAGCTGCGTTGCCCTCGTGGGTTTGAGGGATCCCGCGGTCCTCCAGATCGCGATCGGGGTGACCAGGAGGCTGGCGGCGAACACGGGGGTGAAATAGCGGCCGTGGTGCGTGGTCGACGGGAAGACCAGGACGTACATCAAGAAGTGCAGGTACGACCAGCATGCCAAGAGGTCCGCCAGGGACCACGGAGCGAGGCGGGATCCGAGGGCCAACGCTCCGAGACTCTTCCAGAACCGGAACAGCCCCCAGACCAGGCAGGGAGCGACCATTAGCGGCAGGGGCCAGGAGTCTCGTAAAGTGAAGAAGAAAACGAGGATGAATTCTCCCCAGCTCCGGGGATCGAACCCGGAATTGACATAGCTTGCGAGTTTTCCTCCCATGCTCGAGGGAAGCAGGTGTCCGGTTGACCACCATGAATGTACGATGATCGGTGCGTAGCTGAAGACCCCCGAAGCGAGGAGACCCAGGCGCCTCGGATCCCAGGTCCCGGTCCGTGCTCGATGGGCCAAGGCGATCACGACGAACAGGGGGAGTGCGGTGACTCGGGTCCAGAGGGCAAGCGCGAGAAAGAGGGTCGTTGTCTTGTCGATCCCTCGGCGGTGGAATCGATCGATGGCCAGGAGCCCGAGGAGAGTGAAGAGCATGGTCTCCATGCCGTTGGATCCCATCCACGCCATGTGACCCGAGAAGTCGAGGGCCACGACCGAAAGGGTGGCGAAAGCGAGGGACACCGCCACCGATTCCGCGGCATCGGCGAGCTCGCGAGCCATCCGATAGAAGAGACCGCCCAGGATCAGAAACGGGATCCAGCCGCCCAGAAGGGAACCGAGGATCGGTGGCAGACCCGATCGGATCCAGACGGCGAGAAAGAGCACCCAGAGGGGGCTCGAGGTCCCCGTACTCGGTTCCCCGATGTTGAAGCACAACCCCTGTCCGGCAGCCAAGTTGCGGGCGTAGACCAGGTGGATGTAGGCGTCGTCGAGTGGCAGACTCTCGAGAGCCGGGGACCACAAGGCGGTCAGGAGGATGAAGGCCAGAACGGGGATCGTCGCTTCCCAGGCTCTCGGGCGCGCGGTTCTCGTGAGGATTCCGGTCTCGGGGCCGAGAATCCTCGAGTCATAGGATGAGCTCTTCAAGGGGCAGCTCGGTGCTTTCTTTGGGCTCGATCTTCGGGGGTGAAACCGGTCCGTCCCAAGTCGCCAGTTGTCGCCCCGGTCCGCCAAGTCTCGACCTCTCGCCACTCGAGAGTCCGGTACCATCGGTGGCGACGAGTGGAGACCTTACCCCTCCTTGGCTTAGGAGCTCCGCGAGTAGTGCGGCCGGCGCGAGGTCGTGCTGGGCGCTGCAGGGTATCGCGGAGCTGAGACATTGTTAAAGCGCTTGCCGCTCGTCGGCGCCTTGCTTGTCGTATTCCTGGCTGTCCTCGCGGGCGCGCTCGTTTGGCGATCGCGCGGCTGGCCGCTGATCCACGACGCGCCGATCATGCACTACATCGCGTGGCGCATCTCCGGGGGCGCTGTCCCGTATCGCGATCTGTTCGACATGAATTTCCCGGGCGTTTATCTCTTGCACATGGTCGCGCTCAAGGTCTTCGGCTCGAGCGACGCCGGATGGCGCGCCTTCGATCTCATGTGGCTCGCCGGGACCTCGGTCGCCGCCGCCGCGCTCGCTGCTCGCTGGGGGCGCCTCGCGGCCGCGGGCGCCGGTCTCTTGTTCGCGGTGTATCACCTAGCCGGAGGGGCCGCGCAGTCAGGGCAGCGCGATTTCCTTCTGTGTCCGTTCCTTCTGCTCGCGGCGCTCGGTGTCGCGTGCTGGGCCGAGTCTCCCTCGAAGCAGGCAAGTCTTGCATGGAGCGGGCTAGCGGTTGGCGCCGCGATCATGGTCAAACCCCACGCCGGCTTGTACGCGGCGGCGTTGCTGGTGCTCGTCGCCGTCGTCGCGCGGGGAGCGGGACGACCGATTGCGATCTTCGCGGCGGCGCTCTTCGGTCCGTCGATTGCCGTGGTGTCCTGGCTCGCGGCCGTCGGCGCGCTGCCGGCCTGGTACGAGATCGTCGTCGGCTATCTGGTGCCGCTCTATTCGCGTCTCGGTCCGCCGGACCGATGGACGTTCCAGGCTTGGCACATCTTCTGGATTCCAGCCGCCGCGGGCATCGCTCTCTCCATCGGATCCGCGCTCGTGAGCCGCAGCTTCGGCGTACGGCACGCGGTCGTGTTGCTGGGCCTTGGCTACGGCGTCGCCCACTTCTTCGTTCAGGGAAAGGGCTGGGACTACCATCTCTATCCGCTCGCGGCCTTCGCAGCTGTCGCGCTCTTCGCCGAGCTGCAACGGCTTCTCGATGCCGGCCGAGTCGCGGCGTTGTCGCTGACGGCGTGTTTCGTCGGCGCTGCGATCGTGCTCGGGATGAAGGGGGTCGAAACCGCCGACGCCGAGTGGATCGCGACCCAGGAGAGGCGGGTGAGCGCGGTTGTGGCAGCCCTCGACGGTCGGATCGGTCCGGGGGACTTCGTTCAGGTGCTGGACACGACCGAAGGCGGCG
>JAQBHE010000428.1:0-6370 GCA_032128015.1 Holophagae bacterium | reverse complement strand
CGCCGCGGTCGCCCTCGGCTCGTGGGCGGCGCTGCGGGCGTGGCCGGTGAGCCAAGAGAATCTGGTCCAGGTTCGGGGGGTCGACGGCCAGTTGTTCGAGATGACTGACGCCGGGCTGCGCAGCCTGGCGCCCGGCGAATGGATCGCGGGTGGTCATCAGCTGCGCACCGCCAAGGGCGGCGGCGCCCGGGTCCAGCTCGCCGACGGCTCCTTGATCGAAGTCTCCGAACGGTCGGCTTTCGAGGTAGTGCGCCGGCGCAACGGCACCCTGGTGCGGGTCGACCGCGGCAGCATCATCGTCGAAGCGGCGAAGCAAGGGGCGAAGACGCTCGATGTATCCACCGCCGAACTCCTGGCTTCGGTGAAGGGGACGATCTTCGCGGTCAGCCATGGCACCAAGGGCTCGCGGGTGTCGGTGGTCGAGGGTGAGGTCGAAGTCGAGCAGGGCCGCCGACGCACCAGTCTGTTTCCTGGCGACCAGCTGGGCAGCCGCGCCACGGTCACCGGTCTGCCGTTCCTCGACGAGCTCGGCTGGAGCGTCAACTCCGAGCGCTACCTGGCGATGCTGGAAGAGTTCCGCGCGCTGCGCTCCGACCTCAACCAGTTGATGACCACCGAGCCGCGGTACTCCACCCGGCTCCTCGACCTGGCGCCCGCGGACACCGTGTTCTACGTCGCGCTGCCCAACCCGACCGCCCAGCTGACCGAGGTCTATCGGCTGGTGCGCGAACGCGTCGCGGCCAACCCGGCGCTGTTCTCGTGGTGGCAGGAGGTCGAGGCATCGCCGATGTTCGGCGAGCTCGACGGCCTGGTCACCGACATCCAGGAGCTCAGCGGCTACCTCGGCGACGAGACCGTGGTGGCGCTCGCCGGCATGCCCGGCGACGACAGCAACCCTGATTGGGGATTCCCGGTGGTGATGTCCGAGGTCAGCAACGCGGCGGCGCTGCGCACCGCGCTCGAGGCCAAGCTCGCCGAGATCCAGGCTCAGCACCCCGACCTGCCGATCACCTTACTGGGACCGGCCACCACCACGGTCAACGAGGCCGAGCACCAGCTGTTCGTGTGGATCGGCGCCGACCTGCTGGTGGCGAGCGACAAGATCTCGGAGATCCACCGCATCGTCAACGGCGGCGGCTCCAGTTTCGTCGGCACTCCGTTCCACGCCCGGGTCACCCAGGCCTACGCAGAAGGCGCGCAGTACCTCGGGGCGGTCGATCTCGGAACCGTGTTCGCCGCGGTCCATGAGGACGCGGCTGACGCTTCGGCTGACGATACGGCCGAGGACGCGGCTGACGACGCCGCGGCGCTCGAGTTCGCCGGCTTCGACGACGTCCGATTCTTGGTCGTCGAGCGCACCCACGACGGCGAGCGCGCGCACACCGTCGCCGACTTGAGTTTCGCTGGTCCGCGCTCGGGGATCGCCGCCTGGCTCGCGCCGCCGGCGCCGATGGGCGCGCTCGAGTTCTTCTCCCCCGACGCCACCTTCGTCGGCGGCTTCGTGATGCGCGATCCGGCAGCGATCATCGACGAGATCTTCGCGTTGGCTCGGACCCAGGACGAGAACTTCGACCAAGAGTTCGGCGACGCGGTCGCCGAACTGGGATTCGATCCGCGCGCCGACCTGATCGCGACCCTCGGCGGCGAGACCGCTTTCGGCCTCGACGGACCGGCGCTGCCGACGCCGTCGTGGAAGGTGGTGGTCGAGGTCTACGACGCGCCACGTCTCCAGTCCACGATCGAGAGCCTGGTCGGCCGGATCAACGATGAGCAGGAAGCAGCGTCGCTGACCCTCACCAACATCGCGGCCGGCGGCCGGACGTACTACCACCTCGAAGGCGAAGCGGTCGAGCCCGGGCCGTTCAGCGGCGCGGGTCTGTACTACACCTACGCCTACGGCTACCTGGTGGCCGCTCCGAGCCAGGTGATGGTGGATCGCGCGCTCCAGTACCACGACAGCGGATCGTCCGTCCTGACTTCCGAGGCCTTCCGCTCGTTGCTGCCAACCGATGGCTATCTCGACTTCTCGGCGGTAGTCTTCAACCGCATTGGCGAGGCGATTTCGTCGCTTGCGAGCGCGCTGCCGCGGCCGGAGAGCCTGACCGCGGAGCAGAAGCAGGCCATCGACTCGGTGGTGGCCGCCGCCTCCGAGAGCTTTGGACCCGCCCTGTACTGCCTGTACGGAGAGGAGGACCGCATCCGACTGGTGAGCAACGGCCCGAGCTTGATCCCGTTCGCGGGCCTCGAATCGCTGTTCAGCCTCGGCGCCTTCTTCGGCGGCCTCGAGGGCGGTCCTTGACCGTGGAGAGCTCGGCTACCCAGTCGGTGACTCAGTCGGCCACGCAGCCGGCGACCGACGAGTCGGGCACGGTCGCGCCTCCTTCCGTCACGCCTCCTTCCGAGCCGGCGGCGAGTCTGCCGGCTCGGCGGCGTCGGTTGGCGCCCTACGAGCCGACCAAGATCGAGCTCGACGGTCTGTCGATCCGCTTCGGGCGCTACCAGGCGCTCGATTCGCTGCGCGGCTCTTTCGGCGGTCGTTGCATCGGGCTCCTGGGTCCCAACGGCGCCGGCAAGACCACCCTCATCCACACCCTGCTCGGGTTCTACAAACCGAGCGCCGGCACCGCTCGGATGTTCGGCTGCGACATCCAGCGCGAGGGCAAAAAGATCCGTGAGTGGGTGGGCTACATGCCGGAGCGCGACGCTTTCATCGGCGGCATCTCGGGGGTGCGATTCGTGCGCCTGATGGCCGAGGTGAGCGGTCTGCCGCCGCGCCAAGCGCTCGAGCGCGCCCACGAGGCGTTCTTCTACGTCGGGCTCGGGGAGGCGCGCTACCGCAAGCTCGATTCGTACTCGCTGGGGATGAAGCAGCTCGCCAAGCTCGCGCAGGCGATCGTCCACAGCCCGCGACTGATTTTTCTCGACGAACCGACCGCCGGCCTCGACCCACCGGCGCGGGTGCGGATGCTGCGGCTGATCCGCGACATTCGCGACAGCGGTCTCGCCCAGATCCTGATCTCCTCGCACCTCCTGCGCGATGTCGAGGAGTGCTGCGAAGAGGTGCTGATTCTCAAGAAGGGCAAGATCGCCAACTACTGCAACCTCGCCGAGGAGCGCTCGGCCAACCGCAAGTTCCTCGAGATCGAGACCCAGGACGCCGGCGACGCTCGCTACGACGGGTCGCGCGGCGAGCACGATGGCCATCAGGCGGCGTTCGTCGCCGCGCTCGGCGGTCTCGGCTGCGAGGTCGCGGTCCAGAACCGCCGGCTGCTCAAGGTGGTACTGCCGCAGGAGGTCGAGATCCGCGATCTCTACCAAGCGGCGGCCGCCCGCGGCATCCAGATTCGCCGCCTCGACTACAAGCGCGATTCGCTCGAGGACATCTTCCTCAAGGCGATGGAGGACGACGATGGCCGTCTATGAGCGGACCTACCGGGGCTACGTCGGTCCCACCACCGACCCCAGGACTCGCTCCCTGGTGCTCGCGCGCTACGCCTTCGAGGACATCTTCGCCTCGCGGCTGTTCCTCGGCTTCTTCCTGCTGTGCTTCGTCTGGCCGCTGGCCTGCGCGGTGGTCATCTACCTCAAGTACAACGTCGACGCCCTGACCATCCTCGACCTGTCGGCGATCGACCTGATTCCGATCGACGCCACGTTCTTCCGGCTCGGAGTGGTGCGGCCGCAGAGCTTGTCCGCGTTCTTGCTGATCATGCTCGTGGGCCCGGCGCTGATCTCGCCCGACCTGCGCAACAACGCAATGCCGCTCTACTTGTCGCGACCGCTCAACCGTACCGACTACGTGCTCGGCAAGTTCGTGGTGGTGGCGAGCCTGGCCCTGGCAGTGACCGTGGCGCCGGCGCTGATCCTGTTCGCGCTCCAGTCCTACCTCGGCGGTGGTGAGTGGTTCGCCGAGAACTACCGGATCGCCCCGGCGATGGTGGTGTCGTTCGCAGTCTGGACCTTGTGCTGTCGGCGTTCGCGCTCGCGGTCTCGGCATGGGTGAAATGGAAGCCGTGGGCGCGGATCTTGTTCCTCGGCCTGATCTTCACCAGCTCGGCGGTGGGCCAGATCTTCAAACTGATCTACGGCAGCTGGTGGGGCAGCCTGTTGGTGCTCAACGACTCCGCGTTCCGGGTGTGGGACCAGCTGTTCGGAGTCGAGAGTGGAGTCGATATGCCGGCGACCGCGGCGTGGCTGTCGCTCGGTTTCTTCGGCGGGCTGAGCCTGCTTCTGTTGTACCGCAAGATCCGCGCCTACGAGGTGGTGACGTGAGCGCCCCCGCCTGGCTCGCCCGGCCGGCGCCGGTCGAGCCGACCATCGTGCTGCGCAACGTCTCCAAGTTCTACGGCGACGTTCTCGGGGTCAACCGGGTCGACCTGGTGCTCGAGCCCGGGATCACCAGCCTGGTGGGTCCCAACGGCTCCGGCAAGTCGACGCTGATGAACCTGATCGCCGGGTTGCTGCGGCCGACCCAGGGCGAGCTGTCGATCCTTGGCATCCGGCCCAGTCATCCCGAAGAGCTGTTCCGTCACCTTGGCTATTGCACCCAGTTCGACTCGTTTCCGCGCGGCCTCACCGGACGCCAGTTCGTCAAGAGCTACCTGCTGGTCCACGGCTACACCTCGCGCCAGGCCAACGAGCTCACCGAGACCGCGCTCGAGCGGGTGAAGCTGGTGGACGCCGCCGATCGCAAGGTCGCCGGCTATAGCAAAGGGATGCGCCAGCGGATCAAGCTCGCCCAGGCGATCAGCCACCGGCCGCAGGTGATGGTGCTCGACGAGCCGCTCAACGGCCTCGACCCGATGGCGCGCGCCGAGATCCTGCAGCTGTTTCGCGAGCTCGCCAGCGAGGGCCTTCACGTCCTGATCTCGAGCCACATCCTCCACGAGGTCGACGCGCTGTCGGACCGGGTGGTCCTGGTCAGCAACGGCTACGTGGTCGCCGAGGGCGAGATCCGCGAGATGCGCAGCGAGGTCAAGGAGCACGCGATGCAGATCTTCGTGCGCTGCTCGAACCCGGCGCGGCTGGCGTCATTGATCTTCGAGCGCGATTCGGCGACCGAGGTCCAGATGCACGACGACGGCGGCGGTCTCCACCTGCGCACCCGCGATGCCGATCGATTCTACCGCCTGATGAACGACCTGGTGCTCGGCGAGGGCTTCGAGGTCCAGGCGGTGGGACCGGCCGACGAGGACGTCCAGGCGGTCTACATGTACCTGGTGGGCGACGAAGGAGCCGCGTCATGAGTGTGGAGACCGCGACCGCCACGACGCTCGCTCACGAGCTCTCGCCGCTGCCGATCGGACGCGGCCTGTGGCTGCGCCAGATTCTGGCGATCATCCGGGTCGAGTTGCGTCGCAACCTGTTCGGCCGGCGCTCGCTGTTGGCCTACGCCCTCGCCGGTCTGCCGGTGTTCGTGATGCTGGTGCTGATGATCGCCCGCCGCCCCGGCGGCGCGCCGGTGTTCGAGAACCTGGGCGCGGCGCGCACCGCCTACGCGATGATCTTTCAGACCTTCATTCTGCGCGCGGTGGTGTTCTTCGGCTGCGTCGGCATCTTCACCAATCTGTTTCGCGGCGAGGTGCTCGACCGCTCGCTCCACTACTACCTGCTGTCGCCGCTGCGCCGCGAAGTGCTGGTCGCCGGCAAGTTCCTCGCCGGCCTGGTCCAAACCTGGGCGCTGTTCGTCGGCACCGTGGTGTTGAGCTTCTTGATGCTCTATCCGCCGTTCGGCGCCACCAAGGCGATCGACGACCTGTTCCGAGGGCCCGGCCTGAGCCAGCTCTTCGCCTACGTCGGCGTGGTCCTGTTGGGCAGCCTCGGCTACGGCGCGGTGTTCATGATCGTCGGCGTGGTGTTTCGCAATCCCATCGTGCCGGCGCTGACCGTGCTCGGCTGGGAGACCATCTCGTTCCTGCTGCCGCCGATGCTCAAGAGAATCAGCGTCATCCACTACTTGAAGGGCCTCTATCCGCTGCCGATGTCCGAGGGCCCGTTCGCGGTGGTAGCCCAACCGCCGCCGGCATGGGTGTCAGTGACCGGCCTGATCGGTCTGTCGGTGGTGGTGCTGGTGCTCTCGAGTCTCTACGTGCGCAAGCTCGAGGTCCGCTACGGCGAGGACTAGCGGGGGGCACAGGACACCGACCGCAGGTCGTTCCGAACAAACCTTCCGGGGTAGCGGCCGACCGGCTCGGCCGCTTCGGAAGCGCCGGGCGTGTGCTGCCTCCTGGGGGTTGCGGCCGAGCTTGGGCGGCCGACAGCGGCCATGTATCCGGTGCTTGAGCCGTCCGGCCGTGCGATCGCTTTGCTCACCGTCCATCTGGGCGTACATTTCGTGTCTGCGAGACCGTCGGCCGCCCAAGCTCGGCCG
>JAQBHE010000427.1:0-5078 GCA_032128015.1 Holophagae bacterium | reverse complement strand
ACCGCCAGGAAGCAGCTCGTTCGCTCTCGCCCGTTCGCCTAGCAGCCTGTGCTGACTTTCACGGGCTGCTAGTCCCGCGACCGAGCGCCGGCGTCACAAGGCCGGTAACATCCGGGAGTGCCCCACCCGCTCAGGATCGGTGTCGACGTTCGAGCCTTGGCGTCGCCGATCACCGGCACCGGGGTGTACCTGCGGGAATTGCTGGCCGCCCTTTCAGTGCTTGCGCCTGCCGTCGAGGTGGTGGGCTATTCGACCAAGGCGCCCGCGCCCGGCGCGCTGCCGGCGAGCCAAAGCCGGCTGCAGCTGGGTCACGGCCTTTCGTCGAAGTGGGGAACCCTGTGGCTGCAGACCGCGGTGCCGAAGCTAGCCCGCGTCGATTCGGTCGACCTGTTCTGGGGCCCGCTCCAGGTCGTGCCGCTTCGCCTGATCGGTCGCGTGCCGACCGTGGTGACAGTGCATGACCTGGTGTTCCTTCGCTACCCAGAGACGATGTCGTGGCGTAACCGCATCGCGTTGGCGCCGTTCGCGGTGCGCTCGATCGAGCGCGCCGACCGGGTGCTGGCGGTCTCCCAGACCACCGCCCGCGATGTCACCGCGGAGCTGCGCCTCGACCCGGAGCGAGTGCGGGTGGTGAGCAACGCGGTTCACCCGCGATTCGCACCGGTGGCCCTCGAAATTGCGCGGCGGGCGGTCACCGAGGCGCTAGGGGTCGCCGGTGACTACCTGTTGTTCGTCGGCACGCTCGAGCCGCGCAAGAACCTGGCCGGGCTGCTAGACGCACTCGAGATCCTGGCCGGTCACGATCGCGCCCGCGACGGATTCGACGGCCAGGTGGTGATCGCGGGTGGCGGGGGGTGGAGCCAGGGGTCGTTGCGCAAACGGATCGCGAGCCATCCGCTGGGCTCGCGGTTGGTGGTCACCGGATTCCTGAGCGATGACCTGCTGCCGAGCCTCTACAACGCGGCGCGGCTGTTCGTCATGCCTTCGCTCTACGAAGGTTTCGGGCTGCCGGTGCTCGAAGCGATGGCGTGTGGCGTGCCGGTGGTCTGTTCCCAGGCCGATCCGTTCCCCGAGGTCGCCGGTGACGCTGCACGCCTCGTGGCCGCCGACCAGCCGGGCGAGTTGGCGCGCGCGATCGACGAGTTGTGGCGCGACGCCGAGCTGCGGCAGATGTTGGCCCAGCGCGGTCTCGAGCACGCGGCGGGGTTCCGTTGGGAGCGCTCCGCCGGGGCGCTGGTCGGCGCCTTCGAGGAGGCGATCGCAGCGTTTTCGCGCCGGCCGCGTTCTCGCGGCGACCGCGCGGCCGATTCCGGTCCGCTCAGTAGGCGTTCTTCAAGAGCCCCCGACGGAGGGTCATCCACAGGATCTTGAGGTCGAGGCCGATGCTCCAGTTCTCGATGTAGTAGAGGTCGTACTGGATGCGCTTCTTGATCGAGGTGTTGCCGCGCCAGCCGTGGACCTGAGCCCAACCCGTGATCCCGGCCTTCACCCGGTGGCGGAGCATGTAGTTCGGGAACTTCGACTTGAACTCGTGGACGAACGATGGTCGCTCGGGCCGTGGTCCGATGATCGACATCTCGCCCTTGATCACGTTCCACAACTGGGGCAGCTCGTCGAGCGAAGTGCGACGCAGCAGCGCGCCGACCCTGGTGCGCCGGGGGTCGTCCCTGACCGCCCAGATCGGACCGCAGGTCGACTCAGCGTCCACCCGCATCGATCGGAACTTGAGGATCAGGAACGGCCGGCCGTCGAGACCCATGCGCTCCTGGCGGTAGAACACCGGGCCCCGGTCCTCGAGCCGGATCGCCAGCGCGATCAGCGGCCACAGCGGCGCGACCACCAGCACGGCCGTGATCGAGATCGCCAGGTCCATGCCCCGCTTGGCCAGGCTGTACCAACCTTGGAGCGGCACCTGGGACAGGTTGATGACCGGCGTGCCGTCGAGGTCTTCGAGGGTGGCGCGCAGGGTCGCGTATTGGAGGACGTCAGGGACCAGGCGGACCTCGACGCACTCGTTGCCGATCTGCTCGAGCAGGCGCAGGGTTTTCTTGTGGGCCTCGAACGGCAGGGCGATGAACACCTGGTCGATCCGCCGAGCCTCGACCATCGCCGCGACCTCACCGAGTGGCCCGAGCACCGGTACCCCGAAGAAGCTGCGACCACCGAGGCCGGGGTCGTCGTCGGCGAACCCCACGACCTCGAAGCCGAGCTCGTGTTGAGCGAGCAGCTTCTGGGCAATCTCCTTTCCCAGCGTGCCGGCGCCGACCACCAGGATTCGGCGCAAATTGTGTCCGCGCTGGCGCAGGACGCGCAGCCACGAGCGGATCGCCGAGCGGCTGATCGCGACCGCCACCAGACCGGTGATGGCGAACAAGAGCAGGAAGCCGCGGCTGTAGGTATAGGGGTCGAGGCCCGCCCGCTCGGGTCGGACGAAGGCGGTGATGGCGGCCAGGATCAGGGTCGCGAGGGCCTGGGCGATGGTCAGCGAGAACAGCTCTTCGACCCGACTCGATCCTCGGTGCATTTGGTAGAGGCCGTGGAAGTAGAAGACGATTGGCCACACCAGCACCACGAACGGGAGCAGGCGGAGGTACCACGCGAACTGCGGCACGTCGTCCTCCCACTGCGGGATCACCTGGAGGTCGAAGCGCAAGTACCAGGTGGCGAGGAACGCCAGCACCAGGGAGATCAGGTCGCCAGCGAGGTGAAGCGCCGCAGTTTGGCGATGCCGTTGTTGGATCACAGTGTGGCTTTCACGCCCCGAGAACGGGTTCGAGCTCTGGACACCGGGAGCGCAGCGCAGCTTGGAGTCTTTGCAAGAAACACGACTTCGAGAAGCCGACCGCACGCTCACGCAGGTTCAATGGATTGAAGCCCAACGCCAGGGCTTTGTCAATCGCCTGGGCCAGCCCCGGCGCTCCGGAGTCGACGGGAAAAAGCGTGCCGTGCACGCCGTCCTCGACGATATCGAGCAGGCCGCCGGCCGCTGCGCCGACCACCGGCGTGCCGCAGGCCAGCGCCTCGACCGCGGCGATCCCGAAGTCCTCGATTCCGGGTTGCACGAACACCGCGGCTTCCCGGTAGAGCTGGCGCAGCTCGGAGCTGGATACCCTTCCCAAGAGCCGTACCCGTGGACCTCCCAAGCGCTCGAGTCGACTCCGTTCGGGTCCGTCGCCGACCACCACCAGGTCGAGGTCGAGGGACGCACAAGCCTCGATCGCGAGCTCGTGACGCTTGTAGGGGGCGAGCGCCGCGACGCTCAAGCAGTAGCCGGGGCGCGGCGCCGCCGGAGGGTCGCCGACATCGAAGTACTCGACATCGACCGGGGGCGCGACGACCTCCGCGGACCGTCGGTAGTAGCGGGCGATGCGATGGGCGACGAACGAAGAGTTGGCGAGGAAGTGGTCGACGCGATCGCTGCTGCTGACATCCCAGGTGCGCAGCCGCGAGAGAATCAGGCCGCGGATCCGCGCGCCGACGCCTCGTCGTTTCGGAAAATAGGCGTGCTCCTGATCCCAGGCATAGCGCATCGGGGTGTGGCAGTAGCACAAGTGCAGCGCCCCCGGGGCCGGGATCACCCCTTTGGCGACGCAGTGGCTGGTGCTCACCACCAGCTCGAAGTCGGCGAGGTCGAAGTCCTCGATCGCCGCGGGAAACAGCGGCAAGTAGCGACGGTAGTGGCGGCGCAGACCGGGCGCGCGCTGGAGGAAGCTGGTGCGGATCGGGTGCGATTCGATAGCCGCCGAGACGGACCCGGGAAAGTGAAAAAGGGTGTAGATCGGCGCGTCCGGAAACAACCCGGCGATCGCTTCGAGCACCTTCTCGCCGCCACGCATCCCGGTCAACCAGTCGTGGACCAACGCCACTCTGGGTGGCCGCCGGCGCCACGCCGAGATCGGCCGGCGCAACGCCGAGATCGGCCGGCTCAACGCCGAGATCTGCCCGCTCATGGCGCTGAGATCCGCCGGCTCATCGCCGAGATCCGGAGGCCGGCCCTGCGTTGCGCTTGGCGAGGACCTCGAGGTAGAGGTCGTGGGTAGCCTGGGCGGTGCGCTGCCAGTCGAAGTCGTGGGACCGGCGCGAACCGACCGCGGCGAGCGAGGCCCGTTGCTCGGGGGTGTTGAGCAGGTGGGCGATCGCTTTCGCGATCTCGTCGGTATCGAGCGGGTCCACGAGATGGGCGTAGCCTTGAGCGATCTCGCGCAGCGCCGACGTCTTGGAGGTGATCACCGGCACTCCGGAGGCCATTGCCTCGACCACGGGCAGCCCGAAGCCTTCGTAGAGGGTCGGGTACAAAAACAGCGAGGCGCCCTGGTAGATCGCCGGCAACGCTTCGCTGGCGACGTGACCGAGCAGGCGTAGTCGGTCGCCGACGCCGAGCTGTTCGGCTCGCCTCTTCAGCTTGAAGTCGGAGCCCTCGCGTGCCCCGACGCACACCAACTGGGCGTCGAACGGCCGGATTGTCAGCGCCCGAGCGAACGCCTTGACCGTGTTGTCGAGGTTCTTGTGCGGTTTCGGATTGCCGACGAACAACACGTAGCCGCGCTCGAGCCCGAGGACCCCGAGCCGACGGTCGAGCTCCTCTTCCGAAAGCCGTTCGTGGAACACCGGGTCGACACCGTTGTAGATGACCTGGATCTTGCCCTCGTCGACTCGGAAGTGTTCTTTCAGGTCGGCTTGGGTGTTTTCCGAGACGGTGATGATTCGATCGCCGCGGTTGAGGCTGCGGCGGATCATCCGCCGGGCGTAGTGGAGCGCCAACCGGCTGGGCAGGAGCTCTGGGAACAACAGGTGGATGATGTCGTGGATGGTGACGATCGTCGGTGACGGCACGAACAGCGGTAGCACATAGTGGGTGGCGTGGTAGAGATCGACGCGCAGCCGCAGCAGTCGCCAAGAGACGCTCACCTGCTCGCGCAGGGTGTAGGAGCGCGAACGCTCGGCGACCCAACGAAAGTTGGCCGGGAGCTTGCCGAGGCAATCGGCCAGCGTCGGTCGCACCAGCAGGAAGAACTGGTTCTCCTGGTCGATCTGGCCGAGGTGCCGGACCAGGTTGCGGATGTAGGTGCCGATGCCGA
>JAQBHE010000426.1:0-4931 GCA_032128015.1 Holophagae bacterium | reverse complement strand
GCCGGCTCGGCGGCCTTTCGCAGTAGGCCGGCGACGGTCTGGAACAAGGTGTAACGGTCGATCGGAGTCACCGTCTCGCCACCGTCGACGGCCGGGAGCCTGGCGGCGAGACGCGGCGACAACTGACGCAACACATCGCCGGCCGCGGCGAGCTCACCCACGAGGTCGCCGGTGTCGGCGGCGCCGTGGAGTGAATCCAGGACCTCGACGAACGGCAGATAAGGGGCGCCGCCGTCGGCGTCCGTGCACCGCCCCCAGAGCACCCGGGCGTTGCGCAGCCGCGCCGCAAGCTCGAGCTCACGCACCAGCCGACTCTTGCCGATACCCTGCTCGCCACTCACGCTCCAAAACTCACCGCTGCCCAAGAGCGCGCGGTCGAGGGCCTGGTGGAGCGACCCGAGCTCCTGCTCGCGCCCAGCGAACACCGTCCGACCGAGTCCGGATCCTGAGCGCGGCCGAAGATGGGTCGCGGACCCGACGATCGGCGACACGGTCGAAGCTGCGACCGCGCCGCCGCCCGCGAACCGCCCGAGCTCGTCGAGCACCTCGTCGGCGCTCTGGGGTCGATTCGCGGGAGCCTTCTCGAGCAATGACAGCACCAGCGCGTCGAGCTCAGGCGGTACTGTCGGATTGGTCAGGCTCGGAGGCCGCGGGCTTGCCTTGAGCTGCTGCGCTAGAACGCTACGGATCGTGCCCGTGAACGGCGGCTCGCCGCTGAGCAGCTCGTGGAGCATGCAACCGAACGAGTAGAGATCCGCCGGCGGTCCCACCGACTCGCCGCGGATCTGCTCGGGCGCCATGTACTGGGGCGTGCCCGCGAACCCCCCGCTGTCGCCACTAGCGCCCTCTCGCTCGGACGACGCGATCCCGAAGTCGCCGAGCTTCGCCGAACCGGCATCGGCAATCCACACGTTCGCCGGCTTGACATCGCGATGAAAGACCCGCTGGGGGTGGATGAACGCGAGCGCCCGTAGCACCCCGGCACCGATCGATAGCGCCTCGGCCACCGCCAGTGGTCCTCGCCGCTCGGCGAGCAAGTCCCGAACGTCACCGCCGGGAACGAACTCCGAGACCACGAACGGCCGGCCCTCGTCGTCGCCGAGGTCGAACACCGCCACCAAGTGCGGGTGGGAGCCGAGGCGCGCGACCGCCTGGGCCTCGGCGCGGAACCGCCCGAGCTGCTCGGTGGTGAGCTCGCTCGCCTTGAGAAAGGCGAAGGCGCACTCGCGATCGAGGACGCTGTCGCGCACCAGATAGACCAGCTTCTGTCCGCCGACTCCGAGCACGCGTAGCGGAAGGTAGCGACCGGCGCAGAACGACGACCGCGTCTCTTGGTCGCAAGGCTGCCCTTGTTGCATGGCCTTTGACAACCCCTCCGCCGAGCTCGTCCGTCCGCTCACACTCGGTGCTTCGATTCTGCCATCAATCGAGCCCTCGCGCTGTCGCGCCTCGTCGAGCGGAGTTGCCCTCGTCATGACCACGATAGACGCAGCGAGCTTCGGCCTCGCGCCCTTGCTCGCTACCACCGCCCTACCGACCGCGGCGACCCAAGAGATCGGGACAGCCACCGCACCGGCGCCGGCCAGCTACCAAGCGTTGATCGAGGCCGCCCAGCGTCAAGACATCGCCGAGGTCCGTCGCCTGCTCGACCAGGGCGCCGACATCGAGACCCGCTCTCGCTACGGCGCCTCGGCGCTGTCGTTCGCGGTCGACCAGGGCAATCGTGACCTGGTCGCCCTGCTCCTCGCACGCGGCGCCGACGTGAGCGTCAAGGACCGCTTCTACAACTTCACGCCGGCGGCTCTGGCCATGATGAAGGCGTCGTCGTCGCCGGCGCATCGCGAAGTGTTGGTGATGCTGATCCAGAAGGGCGTTGACGACATCGACTCCGCACTGCTGTTCGGGGTCCAGATCGGCGACTTCGAGGTCATCAACGCTGCGATCACCAGCGGCAAGGCGAGCCCGAGGGACTTCGTGCCGGACCTGGCGACCGGCGCGCTCCGCTGGACCCTCGCTCCGAACTCCGAGGTCACGGTCGCGACGCCCGTGGTCGCCGACGGTCTAGTCTACGTCACCGCCAACTACCCGCCGGTGCGACCGATCTACGCCATCAAGCCGGGCGGGCGCGGCGACATCTCGCCCACCGGCGGCGAGACCCGCGGCGAGTGGGTCGCCTGGAGCATCCAGCCGGGCGGGGTCTACATCCCGACCCCGATCGTCTACCAGGGCGTTCTCTACGCGCTCCAGATGAACGGCCGCCTCACCGCCTACGACGCCAAGACTGGCGAGGTTCTCTACCGCCAGCGTGTGGGGCACGCCGACAGCTTCTCGGGCTCGGCAGCGGCCGCCGATGGTCGGCTCTACTTCACCACCGAAGAAGGCACGACCTACGTGGTCCAGGCGGGCCGCGAGTATGCCCTGCTCGGGACCAACGAGGTCGATGAGGTGGTGGTGACGACCCCAGCGATCGCCGATGGTCTGTTCTTGGTGCGCGGCCTTCACCATCTCTACGCCTTCGCCGAGCCCGAGCCGGGCAAAGACTGAGCGACCGCGCGGGGCGCGGCGACGGGGTGCTCGGCAACCGAGGCTACTGGCAGCGCGAGCGTTCGCGGATGAACGCAACCAGCTTCCACAAGTCGTCGTCGGGAAGCTTGCCGCCGAAGCCCTGCATCGGGGTGTCCGCAACGCCGGTCGAGATCGTGGCCCAGATCGCCCGGTCGCTATCGCCGTGGATCCAGTGGCAATCGAAGAGATCGGGAGACTCGCGCTGGATTGCCTGGGTCGAGTGGCAGTAGCCGGTGCAGACGGCGCGGAAAACCTGACTCGCTCGGGTCATCGCCGCGGGATCCGCGCGCAAAGCGGCCACCGGCGAATCCGTCGCCTCAGCAGCAAGAGCCTCGGACTCCGGCGCGGTCGGACTCACTTCGGTCGAGATTGCGGCCGGATCGGGCGCGGTTGCCACGGGGGCTGGCGGCGAAGCCGCGGGTGCGGTGGCACACGCCGCGAGCACCCAAGCGCCGCAGCTTCGAATCGCGCCCTTCGTGACCCAGCTCCACCGAGCCGACGCTGGTGCTCGCAAGCTCATCCGCTTCGGATCGGTCACTCAGCCGCCCGGCGGCAGCTCGAACACCAGCAGCGCGCTCCCCTGCGGCAAGATCGACGGGCTGCCAGCGATCTCTTGGACGATCCCGCCGCCCCCCGAGCCGACCGCAACGAAGGTGCGGCCGTCGAGCTGGTAGGCGATCGGGTGGCTGCGCAAACCCGAACCGGTGCTGAAGCGCCAGACCTCACGCCCGGTCTTGGCATCGAAGGCGAGGATGAAGCCCGAGGCGTTACCGGTGATCACCACACCCCCGGCCGTCGAGAGCACCCCGGCCATCATCGGATGCGGGTCGCGGTACTTCCAGGCGACCTTGCCGGTGGCGACGTCGATGGCGCTCAGATGACCGTAGCTCTTGCCCTCGACGCCGTCGATCGGGACAGGCTCGCCGCCGAAGAACGGCACTCCCTCGATGTGGATCGCCAGGTCTTTGCGGAACTGCATGCAGCTCTCGATCACCGGCACGTAGGCGAGACCGGTCGCCGGGCTGTAGGCACCGGCGTACGAGCCTTGATGGCCGCCCGCGAGACCGGGGCAGACGCGCTCGGTGGGCTCCTCTTGGGGCAGCGCCTTGGGGTTGACCACCGGCCGGCCGCGTGCATCGATGGTCCCCCAGTTCAGTTGGTCGACGTATTGAGTAGCGCCAAGGAAGCGGCCGTCGCGGCGGTCGAGGAGGTAGAAGTAACCGTTGCGGTTCGCCTGGGCGATCGCGGGCACCCGTTCACCGTTGCGCTCGATGTCGACCAGGTAGAGCTCGGAGTTGCCGTCGTAGTCCCAAACGTCGTGGGGCGTGAACTGGAAATGCCACTTGCGCTTGCCGGTCGAAGGGTCGACCGCGAGCACCGAGTCGCTGTAGAGGTTGTCGCCTGCCCTCTCGTCGCCGTTCCAGTCGGGGCCCGGGTTGCCGCTGGTCCAGAACAGGGTATCGGTGACCTCGTCGTAGGCGCCGATGGTCCACGGCGGCGCGCCGCCGGTCTTGTAGGACTCTCCGGCCCAGGTCTCGGCACCCGGCTCGCCCGCGGCCGGGACGGTGTAGTGCCGAAAACGACGCTTCCCGGTCGCCACCTCGTAGGCGTCGAAATAACCGCGCACCCCGAACTCGCCGCCACCGACGCCGATGATCGCCAGGTCCTTGACCACCAGCGGCGCGGAGGTGGCACTGGTGCCCTTGGTGTAGTCGCCGATCGCGACGTTCCAGACGATCTCGCCGGTCAGACGGTTGAGGGCGACCAGCCGGGCGTCGAGCGTCGCCATCAAGATCAGGTCGCCGGCGATCGCCGGACCGCGGTTGGCGGGCCCGCAGCAGATGCGCAGGTCGCCGGGGTTCTGATGGTCGTAGCGCCAGCGCAGCGCTCCGGTCACGGCGTCGATGGCGAACAGACGGTTCATCGCCGAGGTCAGGTACAACACGCCGTCATAAACGATCGGCGATGCTTCGAGCTGTCCCGAGATCCCGGTCTGAAACATCCACGACAACCGCAGCCGAGGCACCGACTCCGGGGTGAGGGTCGCAATCGGCGAGTGCCGCCAGCCCTGGTAGTTGCCCGAGAAGTGGAGCCACGACGAGGTGTCAGAGGGAGCAGCGGCGAGCTTCGCCGCGTCGACCGGACCGGCGCCCCGGCCGATCTTCTCGGTCGTGGTCCAGTGGGTCTGCGGCGGCGGCGCGAGAGCGGACGCTCCCTCCTCTTGGGCCGGAGCCTGGGCAGCCACCAACAGCGGCACGACCGCGAGCAGGCAGACGCAAGATCTGTGCATCATGGTTCGGTACTCCACATGGGACCCACGGGCCCCGCCGACGAGATCAAGAACGGACAATGCCCTCCGACGATGG
>JAQBHE010000425.1:0-14920 GCA_032128015.1 Holophagae bacterium | reverse complement strand
CGGATCGGGGAGCGCGAGCGCAGAAAGGCACGGCCTTCCTCGGTCCGCGGATCGCCGAGCACCCTCGACATCATGTCGACATTCCAGTGAGGCATGAAGATCTCGAGATTGGACGGTCCGACCAGATCGATGCCGCAGGCGAAGACCTCGGGCGTCATGGTCATCCCCACCAGCACCGCGTAGCCGCCGTAGCTGCCGCCGAGGATCGCCACCCGATCGCGGGTCGTGATGCCTTCGGCGATCGCCCATTCCACTTGGTCGATCAGATCGTCGTGCATCCGTCCGCCCCACTCCATGCGCTGAGCGTTCATGAATGCCTTGCCGAAGCCAGCCGAGCCGCGGTAGTTGACGTAGAACACTCCATAGCCGCGGTTGGTGAGCCAATGCAGGAACGGACCGTAGGCGTAGCGAGCGCGCTCGTCGCTGGGGCCGCCATGGACCAGCAAGATCAGCGGCACCGGCTCGGACGGCTTGCCGTCGCCGCCATCGAGCCAAGGCGGGTAGCTCAGGTAAGAGACCAGGTCCAGACCGTCGCGCGACCGCACCACCACCGGGTACATCTTCGACAGGCGCAGATCCTCGAGCTGCGGCGTGGTGACGAACAATCGGCGCAGCTCGCCGCGCGGTCGCTCATAGAGCGCATACGCCTCGGGCTCGTGGGCGACGGTGAGGCGCACGATCCAACGCCGGTCGTCAGCACTCCGGCTGACCACCTCGAAGTCGCCCGGCGTGGCGGCTGAAAGGTGCTCGAGGTCGGCCGCGATCGCCGGGTCGAGCGCGTGCCATTCGCGTTTTGTCCACTCGGTGGCGTAGGCCTGCGGGCGGTGCTCGGTGGGATGGAACAACACGCCGCCGATGTCGACCCGCGGGTCCTCGGCGATCACCTCGAGCTCGCCGGTCTCGAAGTCCCACGCGACCAGCGCCGCGGTGTCGCGGCCCCGGCTGTCGTAGAAGTACGAACGGCGGTTCTCGGCGTCGAAGCGCGAGATCTTCTGGTAGCCGGTTGCCGATAACGCCGGCAGATCCTCGGGGCCGACGGTGAACATCGGCTTCCAGCGGTCCGCGTAGCTGGCGCTCCGAAGGGCGGCGCTGCGAGCCGCGCCGAACAGCGCGATGCCGCCGTCGCCGTCGAAAGCGAGCGCGATCCTCGGTTGAAGCGCGTGGTCGGCCACGAATCCGATGAAGCCTCCGGCTTCTTGAACCAACGTTCGCTCGCCGGTCTCGAGGTCGAGACGGTAGAGATCGGGCGGCGCGATGAGGCTGCCGCGGATGCCGATCAGCGCCGGGCTGGCTACCCAGGGATCGTTGCCCAAGAGCTCGGCCTGGGCGCCGGAGAACCCTGTGAGGTTGCGCTCCTCGCCGCTTTCGACATCGACCGCGATGAGGTTCCAGTTCTCGTCGCCGTTCTCGTCCTCGGGGTAGATCAGCCGGCGGCTGTCGGCGGTCCACCGGTAGAGGACGTTGCCGCTGACATCGCGGGCGGCGACTCCGCGGCCGGTCTTGGCGGTCACCGGACGCGCTGCTGCAAGGTCATCGACCGGCGACACGTACAGGTTCATGACCCCGTCGAGCGGCCCGAGGTAGGCGATGCGGGTGCCGTCGGGACTGAGCTGAGGGGCGTCGTAGCTCGCGGGCGCGAGCAGTGTCGACATCGGCAACAGGGGATCTGGGCGCGGCGCCGAGTGCGGCGAGCAGGAAGCGGCCAGGCTGATGGCGACGGTGACGAGGCCGGTGGCGAGAAGAAAGCTCGCGATCTTCATCAACGGCTCCAAGGGAGGCGAGAGGCTTGACTATACCGGTGCTCGCGACCGCAGGTCGGGTCTGCGATAGGCTCGGTGGAGTTTGCCCCAAGTCGACCGAAAGGAGCCCTTGCATGTCCGAGATCGTCGTCTACGGTGCCTCCATCTCGCCGTTCGTCAACAAGGTACAGCGCGCGCTGTGGTTCAAGGGGCTGACCCACGAGCTGGTGCCGCTCAAGGGGCCCGGCGATCTCAAGAAATGGAATCCCCAGACCGGCAAGATGCCGGTGCTCGAATGGAAGGGCGAGAAGACCTTCGACTCGACGGTGATCTTGCGCCGGCTCGACCAGGAGGTGCCGCAGCCGCCGTTGTTCTCGAGCGAACCCAAGATCGCGGCTTCTCAGCGTCTGCTCGAGGATTGGTCCGACGAGTCCCTGTACTGGTACGTGATGGCGTTGCGCTGGATTCCGCTCAATGCGCGCGCCTCGGTCGATCAGATCCTCAGCGGAGCGCCGATCCCGGGACTGATGAAGGCGATCCTCCGGCGCTCGCTGAGCAAACGGCTCGCCGCGATGACCCGGGCTCAAGGTCTCGGTCGGCTGCCGCAGGATGTGCTGGTCAAGGAGCTGGGGCGAGATCTCGACGACCTGCTTCTGATCCTCGGCGATGACAAGTTCTATTACGGCGAGGCACTGAGCGCCGCCGATCTCTCGTTGCGCGGGATGATCGCGTCCGGAACTTCAGGGCCGACCCCGGAGATCACCCGCTTGGTTGAAGAGCGTCGAGGTCTGGTGGCATGGTGCGAGCGAGTGGATGCCGTGACCAAGCCGCCGAAGCCGTCCTGATCCACTCCCGAAGGTGACCGCGGACCTCGTGGAAGCGCCGACGCGAGGGGTGTGGGAGATCGCCGGCTACTGGACGGGCGAGTCGGGTGGGGCCAGTTGGAACTCGCGCGACTCGCTCACGTCCACCACTCCCTCGATGCTGCGCAGCGGCTCGAGCTCTGTGGAGGACCACTTACCGGTGATCTGACCGAGGAACTCGAGGACATCGTCCACCGCCATGCCGGCCTCTTCGAGTCGCCGTCTGACCGCCGCCAGGTCCTTGCACGCATCGTCGCTCACCGTGACGATGACCGTGGTCGGCTGCTTGGCCACGGTCGTAGCGTTGGGTTTGGGGGTCTTCATGGTCGGTCCTCGCGCACCGCGTGTCCCGACTCCCGGGGCCTGTGGCTCTCGATTATAGAGGTGAACGAGAACCAGGGCGGGGGTAGTTCCCGCCCCGGGTCCCTGCGCTTCCAGCGAACGCCCTACCGTCGGGTGCCAAAGCTCGGCAGGGCTGAAAGCCCGCGCTACACCTGAACCAGGCCGTTGCCGACATCGGCGGCCGGCAAGGCCAGCCTACGCGCTCGGCGGCGCAGCTCCTGATAGAGCTGCAGTCCGCGGAATGTGCTCTTTTCCGAGGCCACGAGTGCCGCGATCCCGGCAACGTGGGGGGTTGCCATACTGGTGCCGCTGATCGAGCGCAGACGGATCGGGATCGGCCACGCCGAGTGGACATCGACGCCCGGTCCGGCGAAGTTGATCTCGCCGCCGTTGGGGTTGATGCCGCTGTTCGAGAACGAGGCGACCTGGAGGAAGCGGTCGATGGCCGCGACCGCAGCGATCGTCCCCGCGTTGGCGGGACTCGAAACCGGGATCGTCACGAACGGCCGATTGCTGTCGTTGCCCGCTGCCGCCACGATCAGGCAGCCCGCGGCGAGTGCCCGGCTGCCGGCGGTCTGGTAGTTGGTCTGCGGCGCCTCGCCCTGCTGGACCCGGCGGCCGAGCGACATGGAGATCACCTGGCAGCCGTTCTGGAGGGCCCAGTTGATGCCGGCGAGGATACCGGCATCGCCGCCTCTGCCGGCGTTGCTCAGCACTTTGCCGGCGAAGATCTGGGCGCCCGAGGCGATGCCGTAGCGAGGTCCCAGGCCCGGGTTCACGGGTCCGCACGAGACGCCGATGCAGTGGGTGCCGTGACCGTTGCCGTCCTGCACCGTCTCACCTGAGATGAAGGAGCCCGTCTGCACCGTGCGGCCCACGAAGTCGGGATGGTTGAGGTCGAATCCGGTGTCGAGGACCGCGACCTTGATTCCGGAGCCGTTGGTCTTGGCCGAGAGAACTTTGGTGGCCTTGAGTCCCCAGGTCGAGGTGGCCGTGTCCGCGAAGGATGCGGCGGTCGCATCGAAACTGGCGGCGGCGGCGCCCGCGGGCCCGGGGCCGCCGCTGAGCGATCTGACCAGCTGGTCGAGGGCGTCCCGGTAGCCACGCAGGTAGGCAAGGGAGGGGACCCCCAGCGCATCTGCGGCGGGCGGCGGGCTCTCACCCGACTCGGGCCTCTCCCCGAGATCGTCGTCTAGGCCTTCTGGGAAGGCAAAGTTCATGTACTCCGGCTCGACGATCACGTTGGCGGAGCCGGAAGGTGCGAACGATTCCATGGCGCTCAGCTGGTCCGGGGTGCCGGTCATGACCGCGATACCGAGCTCGTCGAAAACCAGTGCGTCGCTGGTTTCGGCCTCGGCCATCGAGAAAGCGGCCCCGAAGTCTCGGGCGTGGCTCACCCGAGAGACACCGGCCTGGTTCTTCATCGCCGCCAGCGCACCTTTGACGCCTGCCTTCGAGGGGTCGAGGAACGTGACGATCATGCGGCCGGTGGTCTCTATACCGAACGATCCGGACGTCTGAGGGGGGCCCGATTCGAGATTGACCGCCGGAGCCCCGGTCGAGGCTGCGCCCTTGCCAATCGCCGGGCTCTTCCTTCCGGTCTTGCGGGTTGCCTTCTTCTTCGCTGCCATGCGTTCTCCTTGGTCAGAGAGTTGATGGTTTGGCTCGGCGCCCGACGCCAATCGTCGTGGCGAGCCGCCGCCTGTTAGACGGACGTCGTAGAGACTTTTCGCACGCTCGTGAGCAGGTCAAAACACCAGTCTCAGCACCGCTGCCAGCCTCGCGCCATCGTAGCCGCGCAGCTCGACCTCGCCCGGTGACGGCGATGTCGGCGTCAGGCGGACCGCGGGGTTGGCGCCGTCGGTGATATCGACCGACGCTTCGGGTCGGCCGTCGACGAAGACGTCGAGTCGCGACAGGTTGGATGTGGTCGCGGTCATCGTCAGCGTCGCGTCGCTCTCGAGGACCACATCAGCGTCGAGCTGGTGAGACCGGAGGTCCTTGATCAACCTGGCTGCTTCGGTGATGAGGTCGCGGTTGCTGTGGAGCAGATCATCCCGCGTCATCTCATGGACGGCGTTGGGCATCACTCCCAGATCTTCGAGTGGCGTCCCGGAGCGCCCCCCCACTCGCAAGGTCCGGCGCACCGAGACCCGGAGTCCGGCGCCGTTGGGCAGGGTCTCGAAGGGCGAGCTCGGTCCCGGCAGGAGGAACCGCAAGAGCTCGTGGGTCCAGACGTTGGCTCCTCCCGCTCCGGTGTTGCCGCTGGTGCCCAGGATCGGACCGATCTCGTGGTCCTGAAAACCGGCGGCAAAGATGTCGGTGGTGCTGTAGCAGAGCGCATCGGTGATCAGAACTACCGGGCCGAAGTAAGACTGGCCCCGGTCGTTGGCATCCTCGGGATCGGTGATCGGGAATCCACGCGAATAGGTCGCGCCGGTCTCGGTCGCCTGGGCGATCGATTCGAGCCAGCGCGAGAGATCGACTTGGGACTGGGATCCGTTGCGGCGGACCAGCTCGAGGGTGAGTGGGGTGTTGACGAACTGCACCGGTTCGGGCTCGATCGTCCGCGGCGTCAAGACTTGCAGCAGCCGCTCACCGGCGGTGATGTTGCCGCCGCCGTTGCCGCGGACATCGATGATCAGACCGTTGCGAGGAAGCTGGTCGGTGAGCCGCACGAACTCATCAACAAAACCCGCCGGGTCGGCAGTGCTGAAGGTGAAGATCCGGATGTAGCCAATGTCGCCGTGCGGCGTGGTGACCGGGTTGGCGCGAAAGACGTTGGGCATCGATGTGGTGAGGTCGCCGGAGCGAGACCGAAACATCCTGGCCTCGGATCCAGCTGCCGCCAACCGCTCTTGCGCGGCTGCGACCTTGGGGGCGAACATCGCCTTCTTGGCGCGGCCGACGGCATTGGTCAGCAGGTCGAGCCCGATCTCGGCCGAGCGCGCCTGACCGAGGGCTTCGTCGTCGGCGTCGCTGTCCGGTGAGAAGACCATCCACTCGAGCTTGATCTCGAGATCTCGGCCGTCGTCGGTGCGGTATCCGATCACCACCCAATCTTCGTCGGGAGGCAGCGAGCGAATCAGCGGGCGGATGGTCAGAGCGTCGAGGCCACGGGCGAAGCGGGCGTCGACGTTGCTGCCCGCCTGGCGGTCGGCGTTCGAGCGCACCGCTCGCTCGATCGACATGCCGTTCCAGCGGGTGACCTCGACGCCGGGCGCGAAGGTGGCGTGGCTGAAGCCGGCGATGAGCCGGGTGACCAGGTAGCGGCGAACGCCAGCATCGAAGAAGGACTCGACCTGGAAGGGCAGGAACGCGGTGTGTGCGGCGAACGGCGCCGGCAGGAGGTAGTTGGTGTGGAGATCGCGCACCGAGTTGAAGATCTCGGTCATCTCGCGGTGAAAGTCCATCTCTCGCGGTTTGTCCGCTGGCCTCAGATTCGCCAGCCGATGCTTGAGTAGCCGGAGTCGCTGAACCGGATCGACGGCGTGCATGGCCCGCTTGAGCGGCAGATGGGCGTAGACCTGATCGAACAGCAGCAGCGCTTGGTCAACCAATCGTTGATATTGAGCAAGGGTCAGTTCGCCAATCTCGCCGCGAAACGTCTCGAGACCGACGACTGCCCCGAGCTGGGCCTTGAGCGACGCCGGCGCGGACGCGAGGAAGCGCCCGCTTTCGGGCAGCTGCGAGCGTAAGCGTCTGCCTTTCAATCTGCGCTGGCGAGGACGTCTCCTCGTTTTCGGATTGCCGGTTCGGCTTGTCTTGCGGGTCGGTCCAGGCATTCGCAGCCTCCGCGTGGCTAGTTCTCCAAGTGGAGTTGTTCGAAAGTTTGTTCAAAGATACTAACAACTTTCATTCGAAAAAGTTGGATGGGCACGAACATCTCTCGCCTTCAGCGATCTCTCGCCGAACGCCGAACGCCGAACGCCGAACGCCGAGCGCCGAGCGCCGAAGCCGGAGCGGGATCACCGATCCGAGAACATTGCAGCGAGACAGCACACTCCTTCCGGCGGCGAGCGCTGCCATGTTCTCGCCGGGCAGGTGGTCAGTTTCGTTCTATCAACCTCGGGCTGCGAGCGCGACTCGAACCTTGCGAGGAAGCAACGGCAGGTCGCGGACTCTCGCCCGGCAAGCGTCGTAGACCGCGTTGGCGATCGCCGCCGCGGTCGGACCCTGCGCCGCCTCGCCAACCCCGAGCGAAGGCTCTTGCTTGCGGTCGATGATCTCTACTCGAACGTCGGGAGCGTGAGAGAACGTGAGGATGGGATAGCTCGACCAGTTCGACGAGGTGATGCGCTCGCCGTCGTGCTTGACCTCCTCGAACAGGGTCCAACTCGCGGCCTGCAGGATCCCGCCCTCGATCTGGTTGCGCAGGCCGTCGGGGTTGACGACCTGGCCGGCGTCGACCGCAGCCGTGATCCGATCGAGCTCGATGGCGCTTGGTCGCCCGTTCTCGGGCGATTCGCCGAGCGTCACGGTCGCCTCGACCACCACCGCGAGGTAGGCCGCGGTGTTCTTGTAGCGGGCAAAACCGAGGCCGCGGCCGCGGCGCCGGCCCATGGTGGCAGCACTCGAGGCCGCAGCGGCTGGGGCGGTCCAGCCCGCCGCATGAGCCGCCGCCTCGAGGACCGCCTTCGCGCGCGGGTCGCCGAGGTTCTGGAGACGGAAGCGGAGGGGGTCGATGCCAGCGGCAAGAGCGAGCTCGTCGATGAAGCTCTCGAGCGCAAAGATGTTGCCGAAGGCGCCCAACGAGCGCAGGGCCGAGACCCGGATCGGCATCCCGAGGAGCGGGTGAGCGATCACCGAGAGGGTGGGGACGTCGTAGAGGGGAATCGAGTTGCGGTCCATGCCCCCAGACGACAGCGGGCCGGTGCTCTCAGCCGGAGACGGCAACGGCGTGGCCCGGTGCCAGGAGGCGAGCAGGTTGGGCTCGCGCCCGGGCCGGGTGCTGTGGGGATAGCTCCACAGCTCGGAGGAAAGATGCGCGAGGCGGCCGTCTCTTGTGACCCCGCCGGCGAGGTGGAAGCTCATGGCCGACCCGAAGGGCTCCCAGCGGAACTCGTCTTCGCGCGACCACACCACGCGGATCGGCCGACCCGGCATCGCGCGAGCAAGCAGCGCCGCATCGAGGGCGACATCGTCGGCGCCGTTGTGTCCGTAGCAGCCCGCGCCCTGGCGATGGATGACCTGGATGCGGTCTTCTGGCAAGCCAAGCACACGCCCGAGCGCCGAGCGCAGACCGAACACGCCCTGGCTGTGGCTCCACACCGAGAGGTGCGGTTTCTCGGTCTCCGCGCCGTCGAGCTGGGCGACCGCGCACGAAGGGCCGATCGATGCGTGGGCGAGGAACGGCTTCGAGTAGTCGGCCGCAAGCTCGACCGCCGCCGGCATCGGACTGGAAGCGACGCGCTCGCGGACGACCACCCGCTGGGAGCTCGCGGCGCGCAGGGTGGCGCTCACGTCGCGGGTGTCGAAGACCGCACCCGCGCCTTCGAAGTTGGCAGCCCCAGCGAGCTGACGCGCTGCGCCAACCGCTTGCTCCTCGCGCTCGGCGACCACCGCCAGAAAGCTGCCGTCGCGTACCACTTGGACCACTCCCGGCATTCGCAGTGTCGCCGCGGTCGAGAGCGGCGCGACCAGCCGCGCGCTGTAGCTCGACGGTCGCACGACCCGGGCGTGGAGCATGCCCGGGAGTCGCAGGTCGTGGACGTAGGCGGGCTCGCCAAACACCTTGGCCGGGATGTCGAGGCGGGGCACCGAGGTGCCGACGACTCGATGTTGCGACGGATTCTTGGGCGCGATCGCGCCGGTCGCCGGGCGGTTGAGAGGCGCGCCTACGACCAGCTCGCCGTAGCTCAAGGTCGGGACGTTGGTTGCGGCGGCTCCGGATTCGGAGCGCTCGGCGACCACGCCGTCGACCACGTCGAGCCGCGCCGCGTCGACACCGAGGCGCGCCGCCGCGCGCTCGAGCAGCAGGTGTCGGAGCTCGGCCGCAGCCTGGCGGATCGCGGCGCCGCTCTGTTCCACCGAAGTGCTGCCGGCAGTGATGCCTTCGTTCGGGGTGCGCTCGGTGTCGGCGGTGATCACTTCGATCCGTGCAACCGCGACATCGAGCTCCTCGGCGGCGATCTGGGCGAGCGCGGTCACAATCCCTTGGCCGATCTCGACCTTGCCGGTGAACAGGGTCACCGCGCCGTCGGTGCCGATGCGCAGCCAGGCGTCGAGCTCGGGCTGGCGCCGGAGATTGCCGGGGAGCCCGGTCTGGGCAAAGAGCGCCGGTCGCAGGCTGAAGCTCAAGACCAGCGCTCCGGCGCCCCGGACGAAGGCTCGCCGCGACAGGGCGGGGCGGTTCCCGAGATTGGGCCCGAGAATCGAATCGCCGGGCTGTCGATTCAACACGCGATTCATCCTGCGATTCGTTGGCGCGCGATCTCAGCGGCGCGGCGCACCGCGCGCAGGATGCGTCCATGGCTGCCGCACCGGCACAGGTGGCGATCGAGAGCCGCCGCGATCTCTTGGTCGCTCGGGTTGGGATTCGAATCGATGAGAGCGGCCGCGGCCAGGATCATGCCATTGGCGCAGTAGCCGCATTGCATCGCCTGCTCTTCGAGAAAGGCCTGCTGCACCGGGTGGGGCGCTTCCGGGGTCCCGAGCCCCTCGAGGGTAGTGATCGCCTTGCCCTCGACAAAGTCGGTCGACATGACACACGAGCGCACCGGAATGCCGTTCACCAGCACGGTGCACGACCAGCACTGACCGAGGCCGCACCCGAACTTCGGGCCCGAGAGGCCGAGGTCGTTGCGCAGAACGTACAGCAGCCATATTGCGGGGTCGGGGACTGCGACCTCGTAGTGGCGGCCGTTGACGATCAGCTGGGCCATGACTGCGGGTGCGCCGAGCTCGGCGCCGCGTTCCTCGCTTCGAAGCAATCCCGAAGTTGCGCTAGAAGTCTTGAACCCTCAAATCGACCTCACAGATTTGATATCAGGTGGCAGGGTTCGAGACTTCCAACGGGCTCCGTTGCGGACATCTCGGTGGGGAGGGCGCATGCCCGGAGCCCGCTACGGCTTCGCCCGGTCTCGCGCTGCCTGCAACGCCCGGCGGCCGTAGACTTGCGTGAGGTGGGCGCGGTACTCGCCGCTCGCGTAGACGTCGCCGAGCGGGTCTGTGGGCTCGACCGCCGCGCACGCGGCCTCGATCGCAGCGTCGGTGAACTCGTTGCCGGTGAGTGCTTTGATCACCGCCGCTCCCGACAGCGGGGTGGCAGTGACGCCGTTCCACGCCAAGCCACCGTGCGCGAGGCGCTTGCCGTCGAGGGCGACCCAGGCGGCGGCTCCGACCACCGCGTAGCCAGAAGCCGGGTTCTCGAACTTGAGATAGCACGAGCCGCTCTTCTCGGAGAGCGCCTCGACCTCGACCGCCACCACCACTTCGCCAGCGCCCAGGTCGGTGGTCAAGAGGTCGACGAAGAAATCAGTAGCCGCCACCGCGCGTTCCCCGGCGGGGCCGCGGAGATGGATGGTGGCGCCAAGGGCGCAGAGCGCTGCCGGCAGGTCCGACCCCGGATCGGCATGGGCGATGTTGCCGCCGATGGTGCCGCGATTGCGCACTTGGGCGTCGCCGATCTCGGCGGCGGCTTCGGCGAGCAGCGGGCAGTGCTGGTGCAAGACCTTCGAGCTCGCGATCTCGACGTGCCGCGTGAGCGAGCCGATGCGCACCGTGTTGCCGTTCTTCGCGATGCCCTTGAGCTCGGCGATGCCGCCGATGTCGATCACGGTCGCCGGTTGGGCGAGCCGCAGCTTCATCATCGGAATCAGGCTGTGGCCTCCGGCGATCAGCTTGGCGTCTTCGTGTTGGCCGAGCAGGCCGATCGCCTCCGCCACCGACGAGGCCCTTACATATTCGAACTTCGCTGGATACATGGGGTTCTCCTGATGACCTGGATGACGAGTGCCGGGAATGGAATGCGATCGATCAGACGCGACCGGAAGCGGCGATCGCGCGCCAGACCTTCTCGGCGGCGAGCGGCATGTCGATGTGACGGATGCCCCACGGCTGGAGCGCGTCCATCACCGCGTTGACCACCGCCGGCGGCGAGGCGATCGCGCCGGCCTCGCCGACGCCCTTGACCCCGAGCGGGTTGTGGGGGCAGGGGGTGACCGTGCGGTCGAGCTCGAAGGGGATGTGGTTGTGGATCTTGGGCAGCGCGTAGTCCATCAGCGAGCCGGTCAGCAGCTGGCCGCCGTCGTCGTACACCGCGCCCTCCCACAACGCCTGGCCGATGCCCTGGGCGAGGCCGCCGTGAACCTGGCCGTCGACGATCATCGGGTTGATGACGTTACCGACATCGTCGACCGCGATGTAGCGAAGGAGCTTGGTGGTTCCGGTTTCCGGGTCGACTTCGACCACGCAGATGTGGGTGCCGAATGGGTAGGTGAAGTTCGCCGGATCGTAGAAGGTGGTCGCGGTAAGCCCGGGCTCGAGGTCGGCCGGATAGTTGTGGGCGAGGTACGCCTGGAGCACAACGTCTCCCCAGGCCACTCCGCGATCCGGAGCGCCCTTGACCGTGAACTTGCCGCCGCCGAACTCGATGTCCTCGGCCGCCGCCTCGAGCAGGTGGGCGGCGATCTTCTTGGCCTTCTCGATGATCTTGTCGACGCTCTTCCAGATCGCGCTGCCGCCGACCGCGGCGCTGCGGCTGCCGTAGGTGCCCATCCCGAACTGCACCGAGCCGGTGTCGCCGTGGATGACGTCGACCTGCGAGACATCGAGGTCCAGCTTCTCGGCGACGATCTGGGAGAACGTGGTCTCGTGGCCCTGGCCGTGGGACGAAGAGCCGGTGTAGACGCTCACCGATCCGGTGGGATTGACCCGGACCTCGGCGCTCTCCCACTGGCCGGCCTGGGCTCCGAGACTGCCGACCACCGCCGAAGGCGCGAGGCCGCAGGCCTCGATGAACGATGAGAAGCCGATGCCGATCTGTTTGCCTTTGCCCTTGCGGCGGATCTCCTGGTCTCGGCGCAGCTGGTCGTAGCCAACCATCTCGAGGGCGCGGTCGAGCGCCGGGGCGTAGTTGCCGCTGTCGTAGGCAAGGGCCACCTGGGTTTGGAACGGAAAGGCGTCGGCGGGAATGAAGTTCCGCCGCCGGATCTCGGCCTGACCGAGCCCGGTGGCCTCGCCGGCGAGGTGGAGCAGCCGCTCGACGACGAAGGTGGCCTCGGGTCGCCCAGCGCCGCGGTAGGCGTCGACCGGGGAGGTGTTGGTGAACGCGCCGATCACCCGGCAGTGGATCGCCGGGATGGTGTATTGCCCAGAGAGCAGGGTGCCGTAGAGATAGGTTGGCACCGCGGGCGCGAAGGTCGAGAGGTACGACCCCATCGCCGCGTAGGTGTTGACCCGCAGGCCGGTGATCTTGCCGTTCGCATCGAGCGCGAGCTCGGCCTTGGTGACGTGGTCGCGGCCGTGGGCGTCGGTGAGGTTGGTCTCGGTGCGGGTGGCCGCCCACTCCACTGGCCGATCGAGCTGCATCGAGCAGAAAGCGGTGATCGTCTCGTCGGGGTAGTGGTGGATCTTGCTGCCGAAGCCGCCGCCGACCTCCGGCGCAATCACCCGCACCTTGTGCTCGGGCAGTCCGATCGACGCCATGCACATCAACAGCCGGTGGACGTGGGGGTTCTGGGTGGTCATCCAGATCGTGATGTCACCCTTCGCCGAGTTGAAGTCGGCGAGCACGGCGCGCGGCTCGATGGCATGGGGGATCAGACGGTTGTTGCGCAGGTCGAGCTCGATGGTCTTGGCGGCGCTGGCGAACGCGGCTGTCACCGCCGCGGCGTCGCCGATCTCCCAGTCGAAGGCGATGTTGTTCTCGGCCTCGGCGTGGATCTGAGCCGCGGTGCCATCGACCGCCTTCTTCGGATCGGTCGCCGCAGTCAGCGGCTCGTAGTCGACAAGGACGAGGTCGGCGGCGTCGCGCGCCTGGTAGCGGTCCTCGGCGACCACCACCGCCACGCCGTCGCCGACGTAGCGGACCTTTTCGCTTGCCAACATCGGGTGCGGCGGGATTTTGAGGTTGGGGAGCAGCCAGCCGACCGGAATCATTCCCGGGGTCCCGGCCTTGGCGACATCGGCGGCGGTGTAGACCGCGACCACGCCAGGCGCCGCTTTCGCCGCCGCGGTGTCGATCTTCTTGATTGTGGCGTGGGCGTGCGGCGAGCGCACGATCACCGCGTGGAGCATCCCCTGGAGCTTGAGATCGTCGGTGTACTTGCCGCGCCCGGTGATCAGAGCCGGGTCTTCGCGACGTTTGATCGAAGTGCCGAGTATCCTTGCCATGACGACCTCCTACGAGCTCATCTGGTCGGCGGCCCAGCGCACCGCTTCAACGATGTTGTGGTAGCCGGTGCAGCGGCACAGGTTGCCCTTGAGCCCTTCGCGGATCTCCTGGTCGGTCGGCTTGGGGTTGTGCGACAACAGGTAGGCGGCGGACAGGATCATCCCCGGGGTGCAGTACCCGCATTGCAGCCCGTGCTTCTCCCAGAAGCCCTGCTGGAGGGGATGGAGCTCGGTGCCGTTCGCCAAGCCCTCGATCGTAGTGACCTTGCGGCCGTGGGCCTGCACCGCGAGCTGGGTGCACGACTTCACCGCTTCGCCGTCGATCAGCACCGTGCAGGCTCCGCACAGGCTGGTCTCGCAGCCGACGTTGGTGCCGGTGAGGCCGAGCTCCTCGCGCAGCAGGTGGACGAGCAGCAGGCGCGCCTCGACCTCGCGCTCGACCGTTTTGCCGTTGACCTCGAGCTTGATCTTCTGTCCCATGGGAATCTCCTGACGATGAGGGATAGGTCGCTTGACGTGGTGGTGATCGTAGGCGTGATCGTTGGGCGATGGAAGAGTTAGGGCGATGGAGAGTCAGGCGCAGGTGCGCAGGAAGACCGCGAAGAGAGCGACCGCGAGAAGCACCACCGCGACCGCCACCGCCGGCCGCCGCTCCTTCGGCAGCAGCTCGCCGGCCAGGCCGGCGACGAAGGCACCGGCGAATGCGGCCTGGGACGGCGGTGGGGGAGCCGCCGTCGCGGTCTGGGGCGTGGTTTCGGCCTCGACACCGATCGGCCCAGTGTCTGGGGTCGCGGAAGCCGGCGTCGCGACCGCCGATGGTCCGTCGCCCGTGGCTGCCTCTGAGGTCGTTGCGGTCACCGGGGGCGTCTCTTTGACGAGCGCCGTAAGCTGCCTTCCGAGACCTTCGAGCCCTTGCTTCGAGATCACCTTCGCGGAGCTCTCGATCAGCCGCTGGCCGACGCTGGCGATCCGGCCGCCGACCTGGGCGTCGAGGTCATAGCGGAGCAGGGTTCCGGTGCCGTGGGGCTCGAGCTCGAGCCGGCCGTTGCCGGTCATGAAGCCTGGGGCGCCGCGTCCGTCGATCGACAGGTGGTAGCCGTTGGGCGGGTCGAGGTCGGACAGCGTCACCTTGCCTTCGAACACTCCCTGCACCGGGCCGACCTTCATCTTGAGCTTGCCGGAGAACTCGTTGTCGCCCGTCTGGCGCAGTTCCTCGCAACCTGGAAGGGTGCGCGAAAGCACCTCGGGATCGAGGATCGCCTTCCACACCACGTCCGGTGGGGCGTCGTAGGTCTGCTCGCCGGTGAGTTTCATCGGAGGTGGGGACGACCCGAAGCCGCGAGGCCCGACGGCAGGTCGTCGCGCGGGCTTCGAGAAGCGAAGGTGAGCGGCATTTCTACCACAGTCCAGTTGAGGTCCGGAGGCCGTGTCGTCCGGCTGTAGACTGCCGGGCGGTGAAGACCCCCATCGACAGCCCGCGCCGGTTTCTCACCTCGGATGGCCGGACGATCTATGCCCTTTGCCTCGAGGCGTTTCCGCGTTTCTACGCCAACGTCTACCTGCTCGACGACGGTGCGCGCCGAGTGCTCATCGACTGTGGCTCGGTGTGGGAGTCGTCGAACCGCAATCTGGTCGCCGGCC
>JAQBHE010000424.1:0-3138 GCA_032128015.1 Holophagae bacterium | reverse complement strand
ACCGGCGGAGCGGAAAGGCCTTGTCGTGCGGGCGTGCTGACTTTCACCACGGGCTGCTAGGGGTGCTCCCAGGGGTGACCACATGATTCAGCAAATCGACCGCACCGCGGCTCTCACGACTTTCCGCTGCGGCCTAGCGCTCGCGATCACCCTCGCCACCGTCGCGAGTATCGCGTGTGTCGGCTCGGTGCTATCGGCCCAAGAGCCGGCAGCCGACACCGACTTGTCGGTGTGGGACGGGATCTACACCCAGGAGCAGGCAGAGCGCGGGGCCACGTTCTACGCGAAGGGCTGCGCCGACTGCCACGGCGACGGCCTCGCGGGCGACGACATCTCGCCACCGCTGATCGGCGTCGACTTCATGTGGGATTGGAACGGCCTGTCGGTCGGCGACCTGTTCGAGCGCGTCCGGCTGTCGATGCCGGACGGGGATCCGCGGAGCATGACAACCCAGGAGAAGGCCGACGTCCTGGCCTACGTCTTCTCTCGCAACCTCATTCCGGCCGGCGACCGCGAGCTCCCGGACTCGACCTCGGCGCTGCGACCGATCGCTTTCGCGGCGGTCCAGCCCTAGCCCAGGAGGCCTGCCCCGAATCGCGGCTACGCCCCAGGCCAGGGCGCGCCCTGCTCCTTCTTGGTCACCGGCTGCAGCCCCTTGTTGACGAACTTCTGCAGCCGTTTCCCCTCGTAGGTCTCGGTGGTGTAGATGTTGCCCTTGGAATCGGTGGCGATGCTGTGCACCGCGAAGAACAGGCCCGGTTGCCGGCCGCCGTCGCCGAAAGCGGTGAGCACTTCCATGGTCTCGCGCAGGATGACGTAGACCTTCATGTTCTGGCCATCGGCGAGATAGAGGAACTTCTGTTCCGGGTCCTTCGAGAACGCGACGTCCCAGGTCGAGCCTTGAGACAACGTCGCCGGCGCGATGAACGCCTCCTTGACGAAGGTGCCGTCCTTGCGGAAGACCTGGATCCGGTCGGCGCCGCGGTCGCACACGTACAACAACCCGTCGACCGAGAGATCGGCGCAGTGGACCGGTCCGCGAAACTGGGTCGCCGGCGGATCTTGAGGACTGTAGCGACCGAGGTCGAGCTCGTCGTCGGGCGGCTTGCCGTAGGCGCCCCAATAACGCTTGAGTTTGCCGGTGTTGGCGTCGATCACCGCAACCCGGCGGTTGAAGTAGCCGTCCGCGACGTACATCTCGTTGGCCGCGGCATCGAACGTGACCTTGGCCACTCGCCCAAAGCTCTCGCTATCGTGGCTGTTGCGCTTGTAGACCGGGCGATCGCCTTGCTTCTCGCCGGTGGCGCGCGCTCCCGACTTGCCGATCTGCAGCAGAAACTTGCCGTCGCGGGTGAACTTGAGGATCTGGGAGTCCGGCCCGCCGTTGCCGCCGATCCAGACGTTGTCCATGTGGTCGACGACGATGCCGTGGTTCGACTCCGGCCACTGGTACTCGCCGCCGGCCGGGGGACCGCCCCAAGAGCCCACGAGATTGCCCGCCGGGTCGAACTCGAGCACCGGCGGTGCCGGCAGACAGCACTCGCTGACCGGCGGATCCTGGGCCGCGCCGAGCTCGGTGCGCGGCGCGAACTGGTCCGGAGTGTTGCGCTGGACGATCCACACGTGGTCGCGCGAGTCGACCGCGACCCCGATCGTGGCGCCGAGGATCCAGTGGTTCGACAGCGGCTTCGGCCAGAACGGATCGACCTCGAACTTGGGCGCCATCACCGTGCCCGCGGGCGCCGCCGCAGCGCTGCCATCGGCGCAGCCGACCGCGAAGGCCAGCAGCAGAATTCCGAGAACGAGACCAAGACCGAATCCAAGAGTCGTCCGCTTCATCAGAATCTCCCTTTCAAACGCGCGCCGTTGATCGGCGGCCCGCCACGCCGCACCAGAGCCCGGGTGGGGCGTTTCGCTATCCCAGTGACATTCGAACACAGAGGGACGGACAGTATACGCCGCCGGCGGGCTCACGCCGGAGCGGTCCGCACCGAAGCCGAGGCCGGCCGACCGTCGCCTCGTTCACTCCCTCCTCGCTGCTCCCTCCTCGCTGCTCCCTGCTCCCGCTAAGATCTCTCACCGAACGTGCGCTCCAGCGAACTCTTCTCGATCAGCAGGGCGGCGACATGGGCGCCACCCCTGTTGGTGCTGCTGCTCGCCGGACCGGCGGTCGCCCACGAGGTCCCTAGTGACGTCACCCTTCAGGTGATGGTGCGTCCCGAGGGCGAGCGGTTATTCGTGCTGGCGCGGGTTCCCCTCGAGGCGATGCAGGAGATGAACTTCCCGACCATCGGGCCGGGATACCTCGACCTCGGCGCCGCTCGCTCGAGCGGCATCCTGGCCGAGGCTGCGAAGCGCTGGCTCGCGCCCAATCTGGAGCTATTCGGCGCCGGCAACCGGCTGCCCGAGCTCCGACTGACTGCGGTGCGGGTGTCGCTGCCCTCGGACCGCTCGTTCGCGACCTATGGCCAGGCGCTCGCTCACCTCAACGGCGCGCCGCTCGCCGACGACACCCAGATCCCCTGGCGTCAGGCGATGCTGGACGCGCTGTTCGAGACTTCGATCCCGTCCGCTGACACCGAGCTGGCGATCCGTCCGACCCCGGCGCGGCTCGGGATGCAAGTGCTCACAGCGCTGCGATTTCTGCCTCCTGGAGGCGCGGTGCGCGCGTTCGAGCTTCACGGCGACCCAGGGATGGTCCGGCTCGATCCCCGCTGGCACCACGCCGCCGGGCGCTTCGTCGGCTCGGGGTTCGTCCACATCCTCGACGGCCTCGACCACCTGCTGTTCCTGCTGTGCATGGTGATCCCGCTGCGCCGGCTGCGCGAGCTGGTGTGGGTGGTGACCGCGTTCACCCTCGCGCACTCGGTGACCCTGGTCGCATCCGCCTACGGCTTGGCGCCCGACGCGCTGTGGTTCCCGCCCCTGATCGAGGTGCTGATCGCGGCATCGATCGTGTTCATGGCGCTCGAAAACATCGTCGGCGCGCGGCTGCGTCGGCGTTGGCTGTTCGCGTTCGGATTCGGTCTGGTGCACGGCTTCGGCTTCTCGTTCGTGCTCCGCGACAGCCTGCAGTTCGCCGGCTCGCACCTGCTGCTCTCTTTGCTCTCCTTCAACGTCGGCGTCGAGCTCGGGCAG
>JAQBHE010000423.1:0-2794 GCA_032128015.1 Holophagae bacterium | reverse complement strand
GTCGCCTACCTCGACCTCACCGGGTCGGGGGTCGAGACCATTGCCCATCTCAAGGAGAACGGGCGAATGGTGATGATGTTCTGCGCTTTCTCCGGACGGCCGATGATCCTCCGCCTGAACGGCCGCGGCACCGTCCTCGAGCGCGGCGACCCTGAGTTCGCGACCCTGTTGCCGGAATTCCCGAACCTGCCGGGAACCCGCGCAATCATCCGGCTCGCGGTCGAGCGGATCGCCGACTCCTGCGGTTGGGCGGTGCCCACCTTCGAGTACCGCGACCAGCGCGACCAGCTGATCCGCTACGCCGAACAGAAGGGGCCGGAAGCCATCCGCTCCGCCCAACTGCGCTTCAACTCCAAGAGCCTCGACGGCCTGCCCGGTCTGCGCGCCGCGGAGTGAATCGCGAGTGCCCGGGTTCGAGCATCTCGATCGCTTCGTGATGCCCGACGGCCGCGAGCTGTCGCTGCACCGTCGCGGCGAAGAGTTCTTCATCCTGCTTGGCGGCCAGGAACTGATGTCGAGCCGCGCTCCGGGCTCGGAAGTCGCGCTCGCCACCCTCTCGTGCAGCGACCTCGCCGCCACGAAGCCACGGGTGCTAATCGGCGGACTCGGGCTCGGCTTCACCCTGCGCGCGGCGCTCGATGTGCTACCGCGGGCGGCCGAGGTGGTGGTCGCCGAGATGTTCCCGTGCGTGGTGACCTGGAATCGCGGGCCGTTGCGCCAGCTCAACGGCCGCGCCCTCGAGGATCGGCGAGCGCGGGTGGTCACCCGCGACGTTTGGACCTTCCTCGACCCCGCGCAGAACCGCCCATGGGACGCCGTTCTGCTCGATGTCGACAACGGTCCTTCGTCGTTCTGCGTCGACTCCAACCGTCGGCTCTACGACCGCGCGGGGCTCGAGCAAATCCGCTCGGTGCTCGCCCCGCGTGGAGTGCTCGCGGTGTGGTCATCGGATCGCGACCCGCGCTTCGTCCGCCGGCTCGAGCGTCTCGGATTCGCGGTGCGCACCGAGACCGCGCGCGCTCACCGCGGCCGCGGCGCGCGGTTCACGGTCTTCGTCGCCCGCCTCGACCCCGGGCGCTGGGTCACGACCAGCCGAGCGCCCGGGCACGGCCGACGATCACCGCCGCCGCGCCCTCGACTCCGAGGCGGGCGGAGTTGAGCACCAGGTCGTAGTTGATCGGGTCGCCAGAATCGCGCTGGTAGTAGTCGCGGTGGTAGCGGGCGCGGTTGGCGTCGACCTCCTCGAGCCGGCGTTCTGCCATCGCTGGATCGAGTCCCAGGTGCTCGATCGCGCGCTGTACGCGCCACTCCTTGGGAGCAACCAGGCGGGCGTGCAGGGTGTCGCTCTCGCGAGCGAGCACCGCCGCCGACGCTCGGCCCACGATCACGCACCGGCCGGCGGCCGCGAGCTCGGAGACCAACGACCCGGTGATGTGCACGAGGTGCTCTTCGTCGAGCGCCGGCAGCGGACCCGAGACCGGCACGAACAGGTCCGGGAGCTGCACCGCCGCCAGTCGCGCCAGCCGCTCGACGAAACTTGGCGGCCGCTCTTCACGTCGCGCCACCTCTTCGGAGGTCATACCGGCGCGCTCGGCTACCCGGTCGATCAAGTCGTTGTCGACGACTCGCCAACCGAGATCCTCGGCAACCAAGGTCGCGACCCGCGAGCCACCGGCGGCGAACTGGCGAGACAGGGTGATCAGCACGGCTCGGGTCCTCCGGGTTGGTCGATCGCTTCCAGGATCCGCTGGTCCATCTGGCGCAGGGCCGGGCTCGCCAAGTAGAACACCACCGCCGCCACCACCGCGAGCACCGACCCACCGGCGACCGCGATCGGCGCGCCCCAAACCTCCGCGACCGCGCTCACCGGCAACGTTCCGAGGAGCGGCAGCGAGAACGACATCATCAGAAAGCTCGACACCCTTCCGCGAACCCGATCGGGGATCAGCAGCTGGATCGCGGTGTTGTTGAGCGCCCCGAAGAGGCTCACGAACAGGGTCGCCAAGAAGGCCAGCGGCAGCGCCAGCCAGAACGACGGACTGAGCGCGAACAACAGCAAAGCGACGCCAAACCCGAAGACGCTGACCATCATCGTCCGCAGCCGTCTTCGCGAGCTCGAGCGCCAGGCCACGATCACCGCCCCGACCACGCCGCCGACACCGGCCGAAGCACTGAGCATCCCGAAACCCTGGGGACCGGCGTCCCACACGTCGCGCGCGAACACCACCAGCAGGCTCTGGAAGGGCAGCGCCAGAAACATCGGCACCAGGCCGAAGAACAGCAGCACCAGCACGAGCCGGTTCTCGCCGACGTAGCGGAAGCCGTCGGCGATGTTGCGCCTCATCGACAGCGACCGCGAATCGCCGGCGGCCTTCGACGGCCGCACGCCACCCATGAACGACAGCGCCGCGATGAACAGTCCGACGTTGATCCCATAGGCTCGTCCGAGGCCCACCGCCCCGATCAAGAAGCCACCGGCTGCGGGTCCGAGGACTCGCGTGGTGTTCACCGCCGCCATGTTGAGGGCCATCGCGTTCGACATCCGATCACGACCCACGACATCGGCGACGATCGCCTGGCGTGCCGGCATGATGAACGGAAACACCACCCCCATCACCGCCGCCAGCACCAGCAGGTGCCAGTAGACCAGGACGCCCGCGACCAGCAGCCCCAGCACCGCCGCCTCCGCGGCCACCACCACAGCCTGACCGCCAGCGACCAGCCGCCGGCGGTCCAGGCGGTCGGCCACCGCGCCGCCGATCGGCGCCATCAAGAGCATCGGCACCGCGACCAC
>JAQBHE010000422.1:0-6541 GCA_032128015.1 Holophagae bacterium | reverse complement strand
ACTTCATATTCCGCGATCTCCGCGAGATCGATGCCGAGGTGCTCGGCGACGAATCGCAGCACTCCGTTCCGATACTCGTCACGGGTGCCGGCCTCACCGGCGAAGTCCTCAGGGTACATCTTGAACAGCCGCGAGATGAAGATCCGCCTCGCCTCGTGATCGATCCGGCAGTTCCATTCGCTCCGCAGAAACGCCGCGGTCGCATCGAACAGGGTCGAGCGCAAACCGTCACCGCGATAGGCCGCGGGACGCATCGCTGGGCAGCCGTTCGAACCGCAGTTGATCGCGAAGTGAATTCGCGGCTCGGCGAAACCGCCGCGCAGGATCTCGTGCTCGATCTCATTGAGGCTCACAGCTCGGCCACCGGCGTGGTGGCGTTTCCGCTGGAAGAAGGCGCCGTCGCGGGTCTTCCACACCGAGGTGATCGGGTACTCGTAGGCGATCGCGCTCAGGGTGAACGCGTTGTAGGCGTTGATCCAGTAGGCGAGGGCGTCTTCGGGGGTCGGGAACGCGCCGGGAGCGGATTCGGGACTGGTGGCGGCGAGGTCGTTGATGAAGCTGTCGAGGATGGCGCCGTGGGAGAGCAGGACGTCGTAGTCCACCTTGCCTTCGGCGGTCACGATCGCGTGTAGGAGGTCGTCCCAGGCGCTGTAGGAAAAGGGTGAGGTTTCCATCGCGGTCACGCTATCACCGGGCTGTTGGGCGTCGATGGGAGCAGCCGAAGGCATCGTGGGATCCCACGACCCGGATTCCCGAACATCGGCCGCCCAAGCTCGGCCGCTACGTTCGGAGGGGAGAGCGAGGCGGCGAAGCGCATGCCGTTCGCGGCATCCCACAGTTACGGTCCTCCGAGCATCAGCGCACAAGTGTCGGCGCGCCCACGGTTGGGCGCTCCCCTCAGGAGTAGAGAGCTCCTCACGCGTCGAGAATCTCTTCGACCCCGGGCGCGAGCTTTGGCGGCGCGCTCGCGTAGGAGATCGAGAAGAACAGAAACAGCGACACCAGCAACGCCAGGGTGCCGCCGTGAAGACCGTGCGGCAGCGACAGGTCGAAGACCTCGATCGAGAAGTTGAGCACCAGGCTGGTGGCGATCGCGACGTTGGCGGCCAGCGGGGTCGCGCGCTTCCAGTTGAACCCGATCGCCACCGCGGGCACCAGCGCCGCCCCGAAGGTGCCCCAGCCGAAGGCACCGAGGAGCGCTACCAACCGCTGGTTCTGGTAGTACGAGTAGAGCGCGAAGAGTGCCGCTCCCACTGCGATGACGACGGTGCCGACTCGCGCCCACAGGAGCTCGCGCTCGAAGGAACGGCCAGTGAGGGCCTTGGGGATGTCGTGGACCAGCGCCGCGGCGCCGATGTTCAGAAAAGCGTCGGCGGTCGACATGATCGCGGCGAACAGGCCGGCGAACACCAGCCCGGCGAGCAGCGGGTGGGCGTAGTTCTGCAGAAACTCGGGTGCCGCGGCGTCGGGCGAAGACAGCTCGGGGTGGGCGCCGGTGATCACTTGCGCCCGCATCACGAGGCCCACGCTCACCCACAGCAACGCGCTCAACGCAAACCCGATGACGCTCAAGAGCGGAACGAAGCGGTAGTCACCGAAACGCCGGATCATCATGGTCTTGGTGACGATGTGGGGTTGCCCGGCGGTGCCGAGCGAGAACATGAAGAACCACGAGATGCAGCTGATCATTCCCACGGTCCCCCACGGCCCCATCGACCGCGAGTCGTCGCTGACCATCGCCGCCACCGCCGCCGAGGCGCCACCGTCAAACACGGTGAGCGCGGTGAAGAACACCAGCAGCGCCGCGACCACCATCACCGCTCCCTGCACCAGGTCGGTGTAGATCGAAGCGATCACCCCGCCAGTTACGCAGTAGAACACCAGCACCGACGTCGAGATCACCACAGAGGGCACCAGGCCGACGTCGGCGAATCGTTCGGTATGCCCGAGGATGTTCCGGAGGACGGTCGCCATGGCCAGGGTCTGGGTCGCCAGGTAACCAAGGACGCCGAGAAGAATGGCGATCGCGGTCAGGAGCCGCGTGGTGTCGCTGTTGTAGCGAACACCGACCGCGTCGGGCAGCGAGATGCTGTCGTGGAGGCCAGCGAACAGGCGCAGCCTTTTCGCAAGCAGAAAGTCGGCGATCGCGAAGCCGAGGGCGACGTTGACCACCATCCACACCGAGCTCATCCCCATCGAGTAGACGAGACCCGGTCCGCCGACGAAACCGAAGCCGCTCATCATGCTCGCGAACATCGCGACCCCGGTGAGCACCAGACCGAGGTGGCGGCCGGCCATGAAGAAATCGCGGCTGTCGCGGGTGCGGCGCATCGCCCACACCCCGACCACGATGCACACCACCATGTAGAGGCCGACCGCGGCGAGCACGATCGGTGCGCGAAGTGATTCTAGAGATGACTCCAGAGATGACTCCATCAGCCTTCCCTGTCGCGGCCTGGCTTCGCAGCCGCCGTGGCTCGTTCGCGACCGCGCTCCTGCTCGCGTTCCTGCTGCCGCCGCTCGAGCCACTCGCTGTCACGGCGACCGAAGATCGCACGCGGGAATCCGAGCACGAATGCCAGGTTGAAGAGACCGGTGGCCGGGAACAGCAGGTAGACCAGGATCGCAGTGCCCGCGGGGAACGCGAGGTATTGCCGGCCCTCGCCGTTGCCTGCACCATCGACCAGGAACAGCAGCGCCCACATCGCCAGCACCACCAGTGTCGCCACCACGAGGGGCCGGGTGAGACGCGGACCGCCGGCACTGCGACGAACCGCCCAGGCCATGAGCACAGCGAGCAGCACGAACATCACCGCTCCGAAAGCCGCCGCGATGAGGAGGATCGCCGGCGGGGCCGGAGCACCCGCGATCTGGAGAGTCGCGAACTGAGGATGCACCGAGCCACCGGTCTCGGGCGGTTCCGGCACCAGCCACAATGCTCCGACCAGGAGCAGCAGCGCGCTGATGAGCGCGAATGCGATGCGATCCAGTTTCACGGATCGCCCTTCCAAGGGATCGAGGCCTGGAAGTCAGGCAACGCGTCGCGAAGCGCCCGGATGTGGTCGGGTCCCATGCCGCAGCAGCCGCCGATGAGACGAGCGCCGGCCGCGACCCAAGAATGGGCCTCGGCGACGAGCTGTTCGGGCGAGATCACGTCGACGAAGCTCCAGTTGGGCATGGTGAAGTAGCCGGACTCGGGGTAGACGCCGATCGGCCCAGGGAAGCGCTCGCAGACCGCTTCGAGAGCGAGCGGCACCGCGTCGATCGGGCTGTGCATGACATTCACGACGGCCGGACCCTCGGGGATCATCGCGTCGAGCGGAACCGTGAAGTCGACGTGTGGGAAGTTGAAGGCGACCAGGCCATCTCGGTCCGGCCGGCGACGGCAGCTCACACCGAGCCACACCGGCAATCCGGTCTCGAGCGCCGCGCGCATCGCCCTCGGCGCGTGCTGGTCCTCTTGCATCATCTCTAGCGCGATCAGGTCGACCTCGGCGGCGGCTAACAGTCCAGCCTGCTCGCGGAAGTTCGCGAGCTCGCGCTCCGGCTCGGGGTAAGCGGAACGGTCCTCGCGCGGCGGCATCGCCGACATCGATCCGGCGACCGCAACCTCGCGGTCGGCAACGCGCTCGCGGGCCGCACGCGCGAGCTCGACTGCGCGGGTGACAACTTCCGCGACCCGGTCGCCGAGACCGGCCGCCTCGAGCAAGTGGCGCGAGGTGGCGAAAGTGTTGGCGATGATGACGTCGGCGCCGGCACGGATGTAGTCCTCGTGCGCCGCTTGCACCAGCTCAGGGTTGCGGAGCACGGCAGCGCCGCTCCAGGCCGCGGAGTCCATCGGCACGCCGCGACGCTGGAGCTCGGTGCCCATGGCACCATCGAGGAGCACGATCTCCCCGCGTTCGAGTCGGGCTTGCCAGCCGTTCGCCCGGTTCATCGATGTCGGTTCATCGAAGTCGATCCTCCTGAAATCCCCTACGCTTGCCACGAGCCGCTGAGACGTTGGAGTATCTCTTGACCGACAGCGATGCGCAAACGGAAGGGGCAAGCCGAAGATGTCACGACGTCTACCGCCAGGAGAACTGACCGCGTCCTCGATCGCTTCGACCTTCTTGCTGGCGATTCTGCTGCTCAGCGGCCCCGGCGCCGCTGCCGCTGCCGTCGCCGCCGAGCGCAGCCCAGGCTGCGGGCTAGCACCGCCAGGCGAGCCGGGAGCGACGGTCGTCCTGTCGATGGAATTCGGTGGCCTTGCGAGGGAGTACCGCCTCCACCTCCCTCCCTCCTACCAGGCGGATCAACCGCTTTCGTTGCTGCTCCACTTCCACGGCTACACCGGCTCCGCCGAACACAGCGAGAAGGAGTGGACGCGGCTCAGTCCGCATGCCGACGGCAACGGTTACGTGGTGGTCTTTCCCCAGTCGACCTCGTTCACCGTGCTCGGGCCGAACGGCGAAGGGCGATCGATCACCTCGTGGAACGACGGCGCTTGCAACGCGTCACCAGGACCTGCGGGTCCGACGTGCGCAGCGGATTCGCGTCCTTACCCGTGCGCCCCAGAGTGCGGCGACTGCGGCGCCTGCAACTGGTGCAGCTGTCACGACGACGTCGGGTTCGTCGCCGCGGTACTCGACAAGCTCGAGTCGACCCTGTGCATCGACCGCAACCGGGTGTTCGCCTCCGGGTTCAGCAACGGTGGCATGTTCGTCCACGCCCTGGGCTGCGCCCTGCCGGATCGCTTCACCGCTGTCGCCCCGCTCCACGGCACCCTGGCGCGCGGCTTCGACTGCGCCCCGAGCGCACCGGTCTCGCTGCTGCTGGTCGCCGGCCGTACCGATCGCACGGTGCCGCTCGACGGCTCGCGCGCGAGCGACGGCTATTTTTACACCGCGATCGACGAGGTCGCCACGTCGTGGGCAAAGGCGCAACGCTGCACGGCCGCTCGCGGCTGAGCGCCAACGCCGTGGGACGGTTGCGCGGGGCTCCGGTGCGAACAAGCCCGCGGTTGTCCCGAGGGGATCGAGGTCAAGAGTTGCATCTGGGATGGCGCCCACCTTTGGCCTGGCGCTGAGAAGCGGTACGCCGAGGATCTGTTGTGGGATTTCTTTGTGCGGGCGGGAGACGCGCGGCATCGGGCGCCCTGAACCACAGCGAGGCCTGGTCGCCACGCTCACCGGACCTACCCTCGCCAGATCCTCGGTAGACTGGTCTCATGGACTACGTCGCTACGGTGATCATGGGTGGAGGCCAGGGATCGCGGCTGTTTCCGCTCACTCGCGATCGCGCGAAGCCGGCGGTGCCGGTGGCTGGTCGGGCGCGACTGATCGACATCGCGCTATCCAACTGCATCAACTCCGGGCTCACCCGGATCTACGTCCTCACCCAGTTCAACTCGGCGTCGCTGAACCGCCACGTCACTCGCACCTACAACTTCGGCAACCTGTTGCGCGGCGGGGTCGAGATCATCGCCGCCGAGATCACCCCCGAGAGCCGTTCCTGGTTCCAGGGGCACCGCCGACGCGGTGCGGCGCAGCCTCCGCCACTTCCTCGACCGTCGCACCGACCTGGTGTTGATCCTCGCCGGCGACCACCTCTACCGGATGGACTACGGGCCGTTCCTCGACCGCCACCGCCAGAGCGGCGCCGACATCACCCTTTCGGTTTGCCCGGTGGCCGCGGAGTTCGCGTCGTCTTTCGGCCTCGTGCACTGCGACGAACAGGGTTTCGTCACCCGCTTCGCGGAAAAACCGAAGGGCGACGACCTCGAGGCGATGCGTGTCCACCCTGCCGCTCCGGTCGCCGGCGACGCGATCCCGGGAGCACCGTTCCTGGCGTCGATGGGTATCTATGTATTCAACCCCGAGGTCCTGCAAACGCTGCTCGCCGACCACCCGGACGACCATGACTTCGGCAGGGAGCTGATTCCGCGCGCCCTCGAGAGCCGCCGGGTGGCGGTGCATTTCTTCCGCGGCTACTGGGAAGACATCGGCTCGATCGCCAGCTTCTATCGCGCCAACATCGCGCTGGCAACCGAGCGCAAGTATCGGCTCTACGATCCCGACTTCCCGCTGTTCACTCGACCGCGCTACCTGTCGCCGACGCGGATCGACGCTGCCCAGATCACCACCTCACTGATCGCCGAAGGCAGCATCATCGGTCGAGCGCGGATCGAGGGCTCCGTGGTGGGAGTGCGCTCGCGAATCGGCGACGGGGTGACCCTCGACGGCGCGATGGTGATGGGCAACGACAGCTACGAGAGCGATGTCGAGCGCCTGTCGTGCGTGCGGCGCGACGAACCGCCGCTGGGGATCGGCGACGGCACCACGGTACGACGAGCGATCCTCGACAAGGGAGTGCGAATCGGCCGCAACGTTCAGATCGTCAACGTCCACGGGGTTGCCGAGGCCGACGGTGGCAATTACTACATCCGCGACGGCATCGTCATCGTGCCCAAGCTCGCGATCGTCCCCGACGGCAGTGTCATTTGAGCGGCGCGCCTCGACGATCGAGCACTCGGAACCGGTCGAGCACCAGGGTCCGGTAG
>JAQBHE010000421.1:0-20745 GCA_032128015.1 Holophagae bacterium | reverse complement strand
CCGGCTTCATCGATCGCGCAGGCGAGCTCAAGGCCAAGGGCGCCGACACCGTGGCCTGCGTGGCGGTCAACGACGCCTTCGTGCTCGCCGCCTGGCGCAAGCAGCGGAGCATTCCCGACGCCGTCGAGCTGCTGGCTGACGGCAACGGCGCGTTCACCAAGGCGCTCGGCCTCGAGCTCGACGCCAGCGCCTTCGGCATGGGCACGCGCTCGCGCCGTTACGCAGCGGTCATTGCCGACGGTGTCGTGCAGTACCTCGGCGTCGAGCCAGGACGTGAAGTCGGGGTCTCGAGCGCCGACGCGGTGCTGGAAGCGCTCTGAGAAAGAACCGCGGCGCACCCGATGGGCCGGAGGTCCGCGAGGATGCAGCCCGACGCTTCACCGCAGGTTGACGACGGAGCGACCGGGGCGCCGCGCCCCGAGCCGCGCCCCGAGCCGTCCCCCTACGTCGTCCTCGAGCGCGCCGAGTGGGCACACCTGCGCGCCGACACCCCGCTCACCCTCTCGGAAGCCGACCTGGTCGAGCTCCACGGCATCAACGAGAGCGTCTCGCTCGACGAAGTCGTCGAGATCTACCTGCCGATGTCGCGGCTGCTCAGCCTCTACGTCGCCGCCACCCAAGATCTCTACCGCGCCACCGCCACCTTTCTCGGCAGCCGATCGGCCAAGGTTCCCTACGTGGTCGGGATCGCGGGCAGTGTCGCGGTCGGCAAGAGCACCACGGCGCGCATTCTCCGAGCGCTGCTCAGCCGTTGGCCCAACCACCCCAAGGTCGACCTGGTGACCACCGATGGCTTCCTCTACCCCAACCAGGTGCTCGAAGAGCGCGACCTGATGAAGCGCAAGGGCTTCCCCGAGAGCTTCGACGTTCGCGCGCTCCTCCAGTTCGTGCTGCGGGTGAAATCCGGGGAGCGCAGGGTGACCCACCCGGTCTACTCGCACCATACCTACGATATCGTGCCCGGCGAGATCCGCACCGTCGATCAGCCCGACATCCTGCTGATCGAGGGTCTGAACGTGCTCCAGGTCAGCAGCCGCGACCCCGGTCGCAGGTCGAGCCGTTTCCTCTCCGACCTGTTCGATTTCAAGGTCTACGTCGACGCCGAGGTCGCGACCATCGAGCAGTGGTACATCGACCGCTTCCTGACCTTCCGCAAGACCGCCTTCCGCGACCCCGAGTCGTACTTCCACCGCTACGCGTCGCTCAGCCGCGACCAGGCGATGGCGACCGCCCACGGCATCTGGAAAGAGATCAATGAGCTCAACCTGCTCGAGAACATCGAGCCGACTCGCGAGCGTGCCGACCTGATCCTCGAGAAGGGCCCCGATCACTCGGTCGAGCGGGTGCGCCTGCGCAAGTTGTGACCGCGCGAGCGAGGGCGGCGGGGCCGAGTCGCCTACCCAACCTCGCGGAGGTGAACCTCTGTGTCACTGGCACCTCGCTGGGGAGCGGTGGGACCACGTTCCCGCTAGTCGCTGTCGTCATCAGAGCCCTTACCTTTGCCCGACGACTTCGAAACGCTCTTGTACGCCTTCTCGTAGTGATCATAGGCGCCCTTGAAGTCGCCGCCGGCAAAGCTGTCGTTGCCCTTCCGCCACTCCTTCTCAGCGCCGTTGACCTTGCCGCCGCTAGCAACGGTCTGGGCGATCGCTCCGTCTACAATGTCTCTTACGAGGTCCAGTAGACCGCCGACTTTGGCGGGGAGCTGTAGCGTCGCCACATCGCTGCTGCCGTCCCTCGAGAGTAGCTCCTCGATTCTCAGCTGGAGGGAGAGACCGGTCCAGCTGTCGAAGGAAGCGGAGTGGTTGTTAGTTCTCGTATCGATGAGGGTGGACAGCTCGTGCTGACTGTTGATGATCCGGTCGGCCAGGCGAGATTCAGCGCTCAATACCGTATTCTCGATTCCGTCGCTCGAAGCATTCTTCAAGGCTTCGACAAGTTCCTTGGTGTCGTTCATCAAGACAGTCAGCTCGCAGTGACGAACTCGAAGGAATCCGGAATTACCCAGAGCCGCATATACCTCCGCGATGACCTCGAACGATTTGGCGATCCTGTTGTCCCACTTCGGCGTTCTTAGCGAAAAACCAGCGTACCCGTGAATTCCGAGGTCCTGGTCTCCCATCTTTGGCAGAGCGGCAAGCGGCCCCTTGGCGATGAGAGTGTCGTCACTGACAATCGCAGCGAGAATCCTGAAATAGACCGAGTTGGCTTGAAGAAACGCGGAATAGCGCTTCAGAAGAACCTTCTCGGCGTCGACCTGGCGACAATCGAACAACGTCGACGAGGATTCGATGGCCAGACTCCTCTGCTGCGATTCGCCTGGTGTAGGCGACATGGCGGAACCGCCCGCATCCAGAAGTCCGGCGATGACACCAACGGCGTTGATCTGGTCGGTGACCCACTGTGAAGGAGCTATGTCGAGGATCTGACTCATGAGGAAGAGGGCGGGGCATGGGAGCTTGGCAACCAAGGCGGCTGCTTGATTGAGATCGGGAAGCGGAGGCAGGGCGGCGTGGGCCTTGGGCAAGGAGCTCAGGATGGTCCCGATCCCGCTGACAAGGTCGCCGAGACGCAGCTGGTACGCTGGGCAATCGAAGGCTCCCAGGTTCTGGAGTGCTTGGGCCTGCCCATCGAACGCGGCCTTCGCTTGATCGAAGGCGCTGCCGAACGCGTCTTTCAGTTTTTCTTGGAGGTCGGTGAGCTCCTCCGAAGTGAGGTTCGTCTCGAGGCGCGCTAGAACTTGGCCTTGGACCGCTCCGGGAATGTCATTGAGCTTGTCGGTCTTGGCCTTGAGGCCGCTGGTCCGGCCGAGAAGGTCCGAGAGATCGTCTTTCACCTTGCCAATCTCGCTGTCCGTCCAGTTCCGGTCACCGATAGCCTCGGACACAACCACCACGTACTTGTCTGACTCACCATCGGTGGACTGCCCGCGTGAAGGGGCAACGACTAACACGCCGAGGAGGAAGGCGACGCCGCGACGCTCCAACGACGAGCGAGGGCGTGAGTCTCAGAGGATCCTTGCAGGGCTTCGAGGGGGGAGTGGACGGAACCGCTTGTGACCTTCACAATGACCTTCCTTTCGTGGAGTCGGTTGTTGGATTTCAGGGTGGTCGGCTTCATGCTCTTCTCCTCCTCGAGGTAGGTGATTCGGCTCGGCGACTCACTACGCGGAACCGCGGGGCCACGGATAGGACGGAAAGCTCGTCGGTCTCTGGCCTCAACCCATAAGGCGGAAACGAAGGCATTTCACCCTCATTGGGTGCCAACTTTCTTACAGCGCGCGAGTTCGGGCCATCGATCGAGCGGCGGCGGCGAGAACAGCGCGCACCGCGGCGCGGATGGCGACCGGCGTGTCGCTTCCGAACGTCGCCGCCCGGTTTCCGGGCGCGCCGACACTTGGCGGGCGAGTGAGCTGTTGTTGGGGTGTGCGCTATCGTCGCAAACAGGCTGCTGCGTCGGACGGGCACTGGGCGTGTCGTCTCGGTCGAGCGCGGTCGGATCGCCGGCGTTCTCGCTCGTTCGTCGGCCGCCCCAAGCTCGGCCGCTACGTTCTGAGGGCCGTTTCCCCTGGGCGGGCGGATCAAGCGGCAGCTCAGCGGTGCGCCGGTCGGTCGTTCTCGCCGTCCGCGCGGAACCGATCGGACTCTTGCTTGGTTGCCGCGAGCCAGATCCGTAGCTCGCCATCGGTACTCACAGAAGCCACCGAGTCTCCGGTTGGCGAGAAGGCGATGGCCTCGACCGAGCCGATGTGGCTTCCGAGCAGGCTTCTCTGGTCGCCGCTATAGGTGTCCCAGATACGCACCGGCCCGTCGTAGGCGCCGGAGACCAACGACCGACCATCCGGTGAGAACGCCAGCGAGCGCACCCACGCGGTGTTGCCACGCAGGACACGTTCCATCTGTCCGGTCTCGGCGTCGAGCAAACGTATCTCGTCGGTCGTGCCCCCGATGGCCACCCCGCCCCCATCGGCAGAGAACGCGCACGACATGTCCCGGCCCAGGAGAGCGATTCGCCGCCCGTCGGCCTCACCACCGGCGCTCTCATGCCACAGACGTCGCGGCGGGTCGGTCGAGGCATCCCACATCTCGTTGGAGGAGTCGAGCAGGAGCAGCAGCAGCCTCCCGTCCGCTGAAAACTGGGGCCGGACAGAGCTCGATTGGGTTGGAATCTTCAAAGAACGGCCGGTTATCAGGTCGCGAATCAGGACGCCCTCGAGGCCCGGCACGGCTAGGCCGACTCTCGTCCCGGCGCGCGTCACTGCCAGCAACTCCGCCGCCTCCAACAGCGGCTGTTCGGAGCGAGGCTCGACTCCGCCAATGTCCCAGACTCGAAGCTGGCCATCGTTGGTGATGCCGGCCCAGACGGCCCCGTCGTTCGAGGCAGCAACGCTCCGGTACTCCGCTCGGTCCTTCGGGTCCGGCTGCCATCGGTCCCCCTCGATGCTCCAACTTCGAAGGTCGCCACCCTGGCCGGCATAAATCACTCGACGACCGTCGGCGGAGTACGCCAGTGCCTGTCGAGAGAATGGCGTGACGCCCAAAGGCCACGCGAGCACATCCCTTCCCTCGAGAACGGGGTCGCGGAATGTCTTGAACTGCTGTGCAAGCGTTAGATCCCAGACCCTGACAGAGGAGTCGACGCTGGCCGACCAAATCGTGTCGCCACTGCCAGCGAAGGCAACGCCAGAAACTTGCCCCGAGTGTCCCTCGAGGGTGGCGATACGTACAGGCTCCGATTCGAGCTCCCAAACCAGGACGCTGTTTGTCCCCATCGTGCCGGCGACCAGCCTTCGGCCGTCGGCAGAGAACGAAAGGGCGCTCGGGATACCTGCCGTCGGAATGGAGGCGAACGGTTGTAGTCGCCCATCCCACAGCCGGATCGTCGCTTCACGGCTGGCGGTAGCGATCACCTGGGAGTGCGGTGAATAGGCGAATGCGCCCACTCCTCTCCCGCTTGCAGAGACGGCTCGCAGAATCTTGCCGCTTCGCGGGTCGCACACGAACAACGAATCCGAGTTGGACCCCGGTTGAGCTCCCGCCAACAACGACCGACCGTCTGAGCTGAAGGCGAGACCCTGGAGTCGACCGCCGACTTCGACCGTTCGGAGCAGGATCCCGGTTTCGTGATTCCACAGTTCGAGGCGTCCCAGCTCGTCGCCCGTGGCGAGGATCGGCTCCGTGGGTGAGAAGGCGATCCGGAGCACCCGTGCCTCGCGACCGTCGTCGGATGGATGGGCCAGTCGGCTGGCGGCCGAGCGCTCGCCGACTCCACTCGCAGTCAAGGATCGCCGGCTCCAGAGCTGGATCGCGGTTCCGTCGTCCATGGCCAAGAGCTGGCCGTCGGGTGAGAAGGCGATCGCAGTGGCCTCGAAGGGATCGATCCCCCGTGACTTTGCGAGGGTGCCGACCACTCGGTAGCTCTCGGCGTCGTAGAGCACGACTTCCCCCAAGGCACTGACCGCCACGAGCCTGCCGTCGGGCGACGCCACAAGTCCCTCCCAGCGCGGGCGAGCAGGGTCAGACAGCTTCGCGAGATGCAAGCGAGCAGCCCGCCACCAGTGAAACCACTCGAAACGACGCAGATCCTCCTCGCCCGGTTGCGCCCGATGTCTATCGAGCAGCTCCTCGAGGCGATCGATTCTGCCTTCGTGAAACGCCTGCGACGCCAACCTCATGTCGGCCACATAGAGCTGCTGGCGAGCCACCTGCCGCAGCCGTCCTTCCTCACGGGCGCGCTCGCGCTGCTGCCAGGCAAAAAGACCGATCAACAGCGGCAGGCCGACGACGACGACGGTGGCCGCTATGACCGCGGCGCGGTGGCGACGCACGAACTTGCGCGCCCGGTACCTGGCACCGGGCGGGCCGGCGCTCACCGGCAAATCGGCGAGGTACCGGCGCACGTCCTCGGCCAGCTCGGACGCCGAACCGTAGCGCCGTCCGCGGTCCTTCTCCAGCGCCTTCATGGTGATCCAGTCGAGGTCGCCGCGCAGCTCTCGCTTCAGCGCCCCGGGAGCGGTCTTGCGGTTGGCGGCGGAGAGGGCGAGATTGCCCAGGCGACTCAAACGCGTGCTCGGCGTCGGCGGGTGTCCTCGCGAATCCGGCGGCGGATCTCGTCGAAACCCAGATCGCGCAGCTGCTCGGGGTCGAGCGGCAGGACCCCGACGAGCAACTCGTAGAGCAAGACTCCCAACGAATAGACGTCGCTGCGGGTGTCGATGTCCTGTCGCGTCATCTCCGCCTGCTCGGGGCTCATGTACTCGGGAGTGCCGATCCACTGGTGACCGGTGAGCAAGGTGCCGTCGCTGAGTCGCTGGTCGATCGCCTTGGCGATGCCGAAGTCGATGATCTTCGGCCAAGCGCTCTGGTCGTGCACCGCGACCAGCACGTTCGACGGCTTCAGGTCGCGATGGATGATGCCTTTCTGGTGCGCGTGGTTGACGCCCTCGCAGACCTGGACGAATAGCTCGAGTCGCTCGCGGGTGGTCAGCTTGTACTGGTCACAGTGGTGAGTGATCGGCAGGCCTTGGATGTACTCCATGGCAAAGAAGGGGCGGCCGTCCGCGGTGGTTCCCGCGTCGAAGAAGCGCGCCGTGGCCGGGTGGTCCATCAACGCGAGGGCCTGCCGCTCCACTTCGAAGCGGGTGACGACCTGGCGGCTGTCCATGCCACGCTTGATCAGCTTGAGCGCGACCTGGCGCTTGACCGGCTCGGTCTGATTCGCGAGCCACACCTCACCCATGCCTCCCCGCCCGAGCTCGCGCTCGAGCCGATAGTTGCCGACCAGGGTGCCGGGCGACAGGTCTGAGAGCGGCGGGTCCACGACACCCAGCCCGGCCTCGGCGACCTCGATGGCGGCCCGAATGAACGTCCCCGAGCTGTCGCTGTGAGCCAGCAGGGAGTCGACGCGACGCCTCAGCTCGCTGTCGTTCTCGCAGGCTCTCTCGAGAAACGCCGACCGCTCGGCCGGTTCGATGCCCAGGGCATCAGCGAAGATCTCTTCCAGCTCTTGCCAGGGATCAGAGATCATCCGCAGACCGCCTCGCCACCGAATCCTTGGCCAGGGCACTGCGCAACCAGGCGCGGGCGAAGCTCATGTCTCGGTCGACGGTGGCCGGGGAGATCTCGAGGACGCGGGCGATCTCTTTGTGGGACAGGCCAACGAAGAAGTGCAGCTCGACGACCTGAGCCTTGCGTTCGTGGTCTTTCGCCAGCACCTGAAGCGCGTCGTCGAGCTCGACGACGTCGGGCGCCGGCCCTGGCTGGCCGAGCTTCGCTTCCTCGAAGGTCACCCGGGCGCGACCGGCGCCGCGTTTGGCGCTGCCGCGGGCGCGTGCGTGATCCACGAGCACCCGTCGCATCACAAGACCGGCGGTCCTGAAGAAGCGGGCACGATCCTCCCAAGCGATGTCGCGACCCACGAGACGAGCGTATGCCTCGTGGACCAGCGCGGTGGTCTGCAGGGTGTGCCCGGAACGCTCCCCCTTCATGTAGTGGTGAGCGAGCCGGCGCAGCTCGCTGTAGAGCGGTGGCACGAGCCGGTCGAGCGCTTCGCGACCACCGTCCCGGCACTCGACGAGGAGTTGCTGGAAGGCATCGCGCTGGGGATCGGGGGCGCTCACTTCGAACGACTGCCTCAGCCTAGGTTTCGTTCGGCCATCCTACAACGCGTGTGCCAAGGCCCGCCGACCGGTTCGCCGAGAAAAAACCTCGACCCACTCCGTCGAGCGGCTGCTCCTGCGCGCCGTGGCCGAGCACGCCGCTACGGTCACGAGTAGACTTCGCCGGGTCCCTCCGGTTACGGTGCCGCGCCTGGCCCCGGGGAGTCGTTCCTCCGCCACGTCTTCCTCGTCGGTGGTGTTCTTGGACAACGATCACAGAACGACCACACGAATCATGTCGCCGGCCACGCTGCGGATCTTGCTCTGCCTGTGCGCGGCGGCGACCCCAGGATTCGGCGATGGTGCGCCGTCGACCTGGGACCTCGACGGATTCGCGATCCTCGAAGCGGCCAGCTCGGCCGAGGGGACGCAACGCATCGACGAGCTGGCCGCCCAGGCCCAGGTCGGCGTCAACTGGTCGCCGTCGCTTCGTTTCAGCGCTCACGCGCACCTGATCGGCCGCACCGACGAGGGCGACGCGGAGCGGGGCAACCTGGGTCTGGCTGCTGCTTACCTGGAGACCGTTCTTTCTCCCGCCGACGGGCGCTTGCGGCTTCGGATCGGAGCGTTTTTCCTGCCGACTTCTCTCGAGAACGTCGACGCGCTGTGGGAGAACCCGTACTCCATTTCGTCATCGGCGCTCAACACCTGGCTGGGCGAAGAGCTCCGGCCGGTGGGAATCGACGCCTCGTACTCGCGACGCGGAGCGATGATCGGCGCGACGGTCTTTCGCGGCAATGACACTCTGGGCGCCCTGCCGCCGGTTCGCGGCTGGGCGCTTGGCGATCGCTGGACTCTCCTCGGCGAGAAGCTAGAGGTTGACGGCGAGTACTACACCTCGGTCTCGGCAGACACCGACGGGCGGCTGGGCTGGTCGGCGAGAGCCGGCTGGGGCAACCAGCGATTCAAGTTCCAGTACACCTACCTCGACAATCGGTCCGACGGCCTGGCGTACGGCGACTTGTTCAACTGGAACACTCGCTTCCAGATCGCCGCGGCTGGAATCTCGTTCGGTCCCTGGACAATCGCCGCAGAGAAAGGCTGGGGGCCGACCTACCTGATCGTCGACGGCCAACGGTACGTCTCCGACATCGCCGCCAGCTACCTCCTGCTGTCGCGGCGAGTCGGCCGGGCGCGCGCCTTCGTGAGGTTCGATGTCTACGACAACGGCGAACGGACCGGCCATGCCACCACCGCGGCGCTGATCTGGGCGATCACCAAACAGCTCAAGGTCAAGACCGAGGTGTTGAGGGCAGACGACGAGACCCGCGGTCGGGTTCAGCTCCGATATGGCTTTGGCGCGCCGCGCTGAGACGCCTCGCCGAGCGCTCGCTGGACACCGTCGCTTCCTCTTCGTCCGAACGTAGCGCCCGTCTTTGGGGCGGCCGACACTCGGGCGGCCGATTGAGGTGCGGTAGGGCGTACACGATCGCCTCCGAACAGAGCTTGACGTCGAGCGCGCGCCGCGTATGTCTGGTCGGTCGAACGCCGTAGGGTCGCCAGCGTTCCCGCTCGTTCGTCGGCCGCCCAAGCGCGGCCGCTACGTTAGGAGGGCGGAAACAAAGCGGTGCCGACGGGATGCCGGTTGCCCCGCCCACCGGGGCTCTAGAGTCGGGCTCGGATGCTAGTCTGACCTCAATGTCGAAGATCCTCTTTTCTCTTGGTTTCCTGGCGTCGTCACTGGCTCTGGCCGCCGATCTCACGGTCGACGTTCGCGCCGCCGGACTGAAGCCTCTCGACCAGGTCGTGATCTACGCCATTCCCCAAGACGGCCTCCCTCTGCCGCCGCCCGGCCGCGCGATCATGGACCAGCGGGACCGCACCTTCACACCCCACATTCTGCCGATCCAGACCGGCACCGCAGTCAGCTTCCCCAACAACGACAACATCCGACACCAGGTGTACTCGTTCTCGCCTCCGAGACGGTTTCAGATCCCCTTGTACGAGGGCACGCCGTCCCAGCCCATCGTCTTCGACAAGCCCGGCGTCCTGGCCCTGGGCTGCAACATCCACGACCGCATGAGTGCGTACCTCGTGGTCGTCGACACGCCGTACTTCGGACTCGCCCAAGACGGCCAGGTTCAGTTCCGTGCACTCCCCGCGGGGACCTACGAAGTCCATGTCTGGCATCCGGGCCTTCGCCGGACGATGGCTCCCCAGCTGGTGACCCTCAACCCTTCCGACCGACACGAACTCCTCGTCCCAGCCGGCCCGCGATGAACAAGAAGACTCGCAGCTTCCAGACCAAGCTGCGTCTCTTGATGATCGCGGGGTTGGTGGTGCTGCAAGCGGCCACCTTGGTGGCGGTTCATCTCGCGGGACGCCGCGCGGTGCAGCAGACCGTCAGCGACGAACTGCGGGTCGGCGCTCGTGTCCTCGCCCGAGTCCTCGAGTCACGCGGGCAGCAACTCGCGGCTACCGCGAGCGTGTTGACCGCGGACTTTGCGTTTCGTGAAGTCGTCGCGTCAGGTGACCGGCCCACCATCACCTCGGTGCTGCGCAACCACGGCGAACGGATCGCCGCCGACGCGGTGTTCCTGATCTCGCTCGATGGCACGGTCGACGCCGACACCCTTGACAATCGTTTCGTGGATACGCCGTTCCCGGTTCGCGATCTCTTCGCGAGCGCCCAGAGCGGGGAGCCAACCTCGGCGATCTCGTCCTTCGAACACCGCGCCCACCAGTTCGTGGTGGTGCCGGTACTGGCGCCGGTGCCGATCGCCTACGTTGGCATCGGCTTCGCGATCGACGACAAGACACTCGAGGAGGTCCGTCGCCTGACCTCGCTGCACTACTCGCTGCTCCGAGCATCCGCCGGAGAACGGGAACCGGTCCTGGCTTCGACCCTGGCGGGGCCGGCGCGCGCCGAGCTCGCGCAACGAGTCCGCGCACTCTCGCCTTCGTCGTTCGCGGCACCGGCCACCCTCGCGATGGACTCCCAGAGCTACGCCACGGTCATCGAGCCGCTCCTGCCCGGCAACGAGGGGGACATGCAGGTCGTGCTCCAGGTCTCGATCGACCGGGCACGGCGTGCGTTTCGCCGCCTCGAGCTGCAGATTTTCGGCCTCTCGACCCTGGCCCTGATGGGCTCGCTCGTCGGTGTGACGTTTCTCGCGCGAGGCATCAGCCTCCCGCTCCAGCGTCTCGCCGAGCGGGCTCAGGGGATCGGCGCCGGTGACTACACCGCGACGATCGAGATCGGGGCCCAGGACGAGCTCGGCCAGCTGGCCTCCGCATTCAACCAGATGCAATCCGGCATCCGCGAGCGCGAAGAGCAGATCCGCCACCAGGCCACCCACGACAGCCTCACCGGCCTGCCGAATCGGACCCTGTTTCTCGATCGGGTCCAGCTCGCCATCGACCGCGCGCGCAGGCAGGGCGGCATGGTGGGCATGGTGATGATGGACCTCGATCGCTTCAAGGAGATCAACGACACCCTGGGCCATCACTTCGGTGACGTCGTGCTGTGCGAGATCGGCCGCCGTCTGCTGGCGAAGGTCCGTGCCAGCGACACCATCGCTCGTCTTGGAGGAGACGAGTTTGCGGTTCTTTTCGACACCGCCGACCCGCCGGGAGCTCTCGAGATCGCGCGCCGCGTGAGCACCATCCTCGAGGCGCCATTCGCGATCGGGGATCTGTCGATCGCGGTCACCGCCAGCCTGGGCATCAGCCTCTTTCCGCTTCACGCCGATGACCCTGGGACTTTGATGAAGCGCGCCGATATCGCGATGTACGACGCCAAGAAGAACAACTTGGCGACCTCGATGTACGAGTCCGGTCGCGACGATCACTCGTTGCGCCGGCTATCGATCTTGTCCGAGCTGCGGCAGGCGATCTCCGGCAGTCAGCTGGAGGTGCACTACCAACCGAAGGTCGACTTCACGACCGGCAGAGCGGTCGCCGCCGAGGCTCTGGTGCGCTGGCAGCACCCGGTTCACGGACCGATGCCGCCGGGAGAATTCGTGCCCCTGGCGGAGCAGTCGGGCGACATCCGCATGCTCACCCGGTGGGTCCTCGAACGCGCGGTGACCGACTGCGCGCGGTGGAACCGAGAAGGCCTGGATCTCTCGGTGGCGGTCAACCTATCCGCTCTCGACCTCTACGACTCGCAGTTACCCTCGGTGATCGAGGGCCTGCTGCGCGCCTCTGGTCTCGAACCGACTCGTCTGCTGGTGGAGATCACCGAGAGCGCGGTGATGAAGGACGCGAGCCATGCCGGCAAGATCCTCGGCGAATTGAAGGACCAAGGGATCGTCATCTCGATCGATGACTTCGGCACCGGCTACTCCTCGCTGGCGCATTTGAGGCGCCTGCCGGTAGACGAGCTCAAGATCGACAGGTCTTTCGTCATCGATCTGCGCGAGGAAGGGCGCGAGGACCTGATGATCGTTCGATCGACCATCGAATTGGGCCACAACATGGGTCTCAAGGTGATCGCGGAGGGGGTCGAGAGTCTCGAGACCTGGAAGGTCCTCGCCAAACTGGGCTGCGACCTCGCCCAGGGCTACTTCATCAGCCGCCCGATGCCCAGTCCTCAGTTCGAGGCGTGGATGAGAGGCGCTCCTTGGACGCCGGAAAGCTCGGTGGTCGGTCGACCAGGGTGACGGTCCTGAGAACCCAGGTCTATTCCCGCGGAGGCGGTGTGCGAGCGGGTGTCTGCGGCAAGGCGCGCCGACAGTCCTACCCGTCCTTCGGAGGCAGACTCCTCGCTCGCGCCCGACGCCCGCCGTCCAAACTCCGAGAGCACAGCCTCCAGCACCGGCAGCGTGCGGACCAGCCGCCGGCCGCGGATGATCGCGTCCCACAGCCACTCGAACTTCTTCCAGCCGCCGGCGTAAGCGGCGTGGCGCAGACCCGCTGAAAGAGACGGCTTAGTCCGCGCGCTCTTGAAGATCGAGCCCCAGCGGTAGAACTCGCGGTAGGCGCGCGAATACCCCGCCTCGAGCTCGTCTCGCCGGATCCCTCGCGGCTCGTAGACCACGTGACGGGTGTCGTAGAGATCCCAGTCGTCGTGGAGCAATCGACCCTGGGCCTGCATCCGCTGGTAGAGCGGGGTCCCGGGATAGGGCGTGAGGATGTGAAAGGTCGCGGTCTCGATCCCTTGCTCGATCGCCCAGGCGACCGTGCGCTCGAAGACATCGGGACGCTCCCCGTCCATGCCGAAGACGAAGCTGGCGTTGACCATCACCCCGAGGTCGTGGAGCCGGCGCACCGCGGCGCCGTAGTCGCGCCGCAGGTTCTGAAACTTGCGCTGCTCGGTCAGCGCTTCGGGGTTGAGGGTTTCGAAGCCGACGAACAAGCTGCGCAGTCCGCAATCGGCCGCCTTCTCCAGCAGCCCAGGTCGCAGCACCGACTGCACGGTGCCGGCCGCCTGCCACAACCGGCCCATGCCCCGCATGCCGTCGAAGAGAGCGCCGGCGAAACGCGCGTTGCCGAACAGGTGATCGTCGAGAAAGTAGAGATGACGACCGGGCAGCCGCGCGATCTCCGCGAGCGCGGTGTCGACGGTCTGGGTATAGAAGCCGCGGCCGCCCTCGAAGAAGGCCTCCTTGTAGCAGAAGTCGCACACGTGCGGGCAGCCGCGCGAGACCACGATCGAGTTGGGGACGAAGTAGTGATGGCGCTTGATGAGATCGCGCCGGATCATCGGGAGACCGTCGAGCGTGCGCACCGTCGATCGGTACTCGGCGGCCGGCGCCTTGGCCGCGAAGTCGCGCAAGAAGCGCGGCCAGGTGTCTTCGCCCGGACCGATGAACAGGGTGTCGGCGTGCGGACGTGCTTCCTCCGGTAACGAGGTGACATGCAATCCGCCGAGGCAGACGTGGGCTCCGCGCCGCCGGTAGAGGTCCGCGAGCTGGTAGGAGCGGCGTGCCGAGGTGATGTAGACCTGGATCACCACCACGTCGGGGTGGTCGTCGAGGTAGAGCTTCTCGACGTGCTCGTCCTCGATCGTCACCTCGTCTCCAGCGTCGCAGTAGCCGGCGAGGGTGGCGAGCCCGAGGGGAGGAAACAACGAGTACTTGATCGGCCGGAAGTACGGGCTCAAGGCCTCGGTCAACGCCGGCAGGATCATCTTGATTTTCATGGCGCGATCGTGGTCCAGTGGACCCGCCTAAGACCTGAGCGTTCGGTGAGCAGACACTCAAGGTTCGGTGACAGGTTCGATGCTCGGGCGATGGGTCAGCCCGAGCACTGTGCCGGCGGCAAACGGCCAGCCCTCCCAAGCTCCAATCGCGATCCGGGTCACCGGCCCGGGGCTCGACTCGCCCAGCAAGCGCGCCAACGGCTCGAGGCCGACCTCAGAGCCGGGAAAGCGATGGGCCAGCAGATCGAGGCTCATCGCCCCGAGGTAGCTGCCCTGGGCGCTCAAGATCGCTGCGGCGAGCGCACACGTCGTCCCTGCAGCGATCGCAGCAAACCAGCGCCCGCGTCCATGCGGGGTCGCCATGCCGCCAGCTTCAAGACGGGTTGCGAGCGCGTAGCCGAGGCCGGTCGCGGCCCCGATTACCAGTCCTTCGAGCCCCCCAGCCACCGGCGACAGGTCCTGGCCGAACAGCCCTTCGAGCAGGAAGCGGCCCATCCCGTGGGCGGCGAACCCGATCGCCCCACCGCCCGCCGCGCCGCACAGCACCAGGGCCAGGCCCCGGCGCGACCGAATCAGCACCTCCGCCGAGCACAGGCCGGCCGCCACGCCGCTGGCGCCCACAGCGGCGATGACCGCGCCGACCACTGCCAACAGAGCCGGCAGGCTCCCGCTCGCCCGCGAGCCGGGACCGAGCACCAACGCCAGCCCTCCGAGGGCGCCGGCCAGCATGCCCGCGATCGCGGCGCCGCCGACCGCGGTCACGAAACGGCTGCCTGCCGCTCGCAGAACCCGGCGAAGACGGAGCGAGAACAGCGCGGCAAACGTCGCCGTCATGTGGGGTTGCCCGAGGATCGGGACCTCGCCGGCGTGCGGGACTTCCCAGCGCGCATCGCGTAGAAGCGCTCGCGCTCGCGCGCTCCCCAGCTCGTTGCCGAGGCGCGCCACCGCCTCGTCGGTATCCAAAGTGTGGAGCACTTCCGCCGCGGCCAGCCGCGCCTCGTCCGGGGCGTCGGAGACAAGCTCGGCCCAGGCCGCGTCGAACCCGTTCGGCGGCTCGGAAACTGTCACCGCTCGAGCCTGCCCGGCCACAGACAGAGCAACGCCATCGTCGCCCTCGACCACCTCGGGAAACACGAACTGGTATCCGTACCGCGACACCGTGCGGACGTATCTCGAGGTGCGGGGATCGTCACCCAGAGCTCTGCGAAGCGTCCGCACCGCCTGGGTCAGAGCGCCGTCGGAGACCACGACATCGCTCCAGACGAGGTCAAAGATCTCGCGACGGCTCACCGCCTCATCGCGGCGCCGGACCAGGAGCAGCAGCAGATCGAAGGTACGCGGCGCGACGTCGACTTCGCGCCCGGCCCGGATCAACTGGCGGCGGGCCGGCGACAGAACGAACTCGCCGAAAACGTAGCGCACGCTCAATCGCGGTGGTGCGGACTCTCGCGGTAGTGGCGGGCCAGCAGGTCCTCGCCGTAGTCGCGGGTCGGATCGCGCCATACCGAGTGAATGTGGTTCACCGCGCCGCCCGAGCGCCCGGGGGGATAGTTGTTGTCGAACTCGATGAGCACCGTCGGGCCGTGGATCCGGAAGTAGTAGGGCTTTCCTTCTTCGGTCCCCGACCAGGCAAAGCGCAGGTTCTCGAGCCCGCCCTCGCGCACCCGTTCCAGGTGCGCCGAGGCGAGCGCCGGCTCGAGGTCCTGGGTCCACTCGGCGAGTAGCCGGAGCAGCAGGAGCTGCTGCATCGGGCTCATCGAGGCGTACGACAGGCCTTGGATCTCGAGCGCGGCGATTGGATCGGTCCGGGTCGGCCCGGCGATCACGTCGGTCGGAGTGGCTCCCTCGAGCAAGGCCAGCGCGCGCTGGGCGGGCTCCAGCGACGCCCACAGCGCCCGCCCGCGCTGATCCTCCGCGAACAGCGGGTACCAGCCGGCGTCGAGACCGCTACGAACCTGTGCCGGGTCGGAGCCCTTGAACATCGGCGTCGCCCACACCTGGTCGCCGACCACGGTGAGATTGAGCGCCAGATGGTGTCCGTCGAGTTGCAGGCCCCAAACGCCTGCGTCGAGGTCGCCAAACAACCCCAGGAAGTAGAGGTCCTGTCCGAACATCGACTGGCCTCCGCGCTGCGGCGACATGCCCTTGAGGATCTCGTCGGCGCGCATGATCCCGGCGACCTTGAGATAGCCCTGGCTCGACAAGGGAGTCTGCAGCAGACTGTGCGCGACGATCCGCTGATCGTCGGTTAGCTCGCCGAACGAGACGCCCAGGCGCTTGAACATCGTGGTCGGCAGGTTGCTCCAGGCGCGTCGCTCGGGGTCGTCCATGGTGAATGTGGCGCGAGCCGCCAGCTCGGCTCCCAGGCTGTCGCGAAAGGCGCGCGCTGACGTGTGCAGCGCGTCGGTGACTACGGCCGGCGGACCGGCTGCCGGCTCCGGTGATGCCTGCGCGCCGAGCACGGCCGGTGCGAGAGCCAACGCAGAGAGCAGCCCAACGATTCGTGCCAGGGCCACCAGGTTGCTGCGGAGTCGCGGGTTCATCGAGTCACTCATTGGCGATCCTCCGCCGAACGGCGCGGGCCGAGCCGGCACTCCCGATCAATCTTGGCGGTTCGATTTGGCAGTCAAGTTGGCAGCGACAAGAACTAGACGGAGCGTAGCGAATTGTACGTCGCGCGTGAGGCGCCCGCGAACGGCCTAGTTGCCGGAGACCGCCGGCTGGTGCCACAGTCGCCCGGTGAAAGTCCCGCTCGCAATCCCGTCGTTGGTCGCGGCGGCGCTGATCCTCGCCGCATGCCAGCAGGCCGCCGTCATGGAGGCCTTGGGGCCTGCGCAGAGCGTGGCGTCTCAGAGCTCGGAGCCCGGGTCCGACGCCTCCTCGCCAACGGCGGTCGAAGTAGTGCCGCTCGAAGTGCCGCGGACCGAGCAGTTTCCGCTCACCTCCGAGACCAACGGCGTCGGCTACCAAATCGCGGTCGCTCTCCCCAACAGCTACGTCGCGTCCGAGCGCTCCTATCCCCTCCTCCTCCTGCTCGACGCCCACTACAGCTTCCTGATCGCCCGCAACATCGTCGATCATCTCGGCGAGCGCGACGACCTGCCCGAACTGGTCATCGCCGGCATCGGCTACGAAGGGCCGGTCGACCGCGCCTCGGCGAGCTACCGCGGCAACCGGACCCGTGACTACACCCCGACCCGCGTCCCGACCGGCGGCTACGGCGCCGAGTATCAGGAGCATTCCGGCGGCGGGCCGTCGTTTCTCGCCTTCCTCGGGGACGAGCTCATCCCCCACCTCGAATCACGCTATCGCCTGACCGCGGATCGCACCCTGGTCGGCCATTCCTACGGCGGCCTGTTCGCGGTCTCGGCGTTGCTCGCAAGACCCGAGCTCTTCGATCGCCTGATCGCGGTGAGTCCATCGCTGTGGTACGACGACCGCGTGCTCTTCGAGCGCGAGGCACAGCTCGCCGCCGGTCGGCGCCGGCTCGACGCCCGTATCTACCTCGGCGTCGGCGCGCGCGAAGGCAGCAGCCGGAACGACATGGTCGGTGACCTCGAGCGCATGGCCGCCCAGCTCGATGCCCGCGCCTACGAGGGTCTGGCGGTGCGCGCCGAGGTGCTCGACGGCGAGACCCACAACTCGGTGTTTCCCCGAGCACTGTCGAACGGCCTGCGTTTCGTGTTCGAGTCGCGCTGATCGAGCACCGGCCAGAGGTGGCGCAGCGCAACGGTTCGCTAATCGAGCTCCGGCTTCCGTTTGCCCGCGGCGCAACCGGCCGCGAAACGGCGGCGGTTCGCAGTTGACCGCCCTCGGGCAAAGACCCTAAGCGCCGGCGTGTGATCCCGGCTCAGCCCGCGGACTCGATCACCACTTCATCACTGTCGTAGTGGCCGAGCCTCCCGGCTTGCAACCGCAACCGGTAGGGCGCCGCGATCTCGAGCGGCGAGGTGTAGAGCCGCCACGAAACGTCGGGGCCGTCTTCGAGGGAGTAGACGATCGCCGCGCCCGGAGTCTCGGAGCTCAGGGTCACGCGAGCGCGGCCACCCCCAAGCTTCTCCACCTTGGCCTGGGGAGCGCGCGTCGCAAGATCGATCGCCGCTCCGCGCATCCGCTCGATCTGCTCGGGCTCGCCGATGCCACCGAGGTCGCCGGTGCGGACGATCCAGTCGTCGAGGGCGCCGCGCATCGCCGCCAGCCGGTCCTGATGCTCCGGGTCGCCGGCGAGATTGTGGACCTCGTGAGGATCGGCCCGGGTGTCGTAGAGCTCCTCGATCGGTTTGCGCGCCGAAAGGAACAGTTGTTGAATCGGGTCGAGCCGCCCCTCGGCGGCCCAGCGCCGCCAGACCTGCATCGTCGGCATCGCGTCGGCGTAGGCGATCGGCTGCGAGTACGCCTTCTCGGGCTCGAAATTTCGCAGGTACTTGAAGCGCCGATCGCGCACCGCCCGGATCCGGTCGTCGGTCTCGTCCATGCGATCGCGGGCCGCAAACACGAAGTCGCGCTCGGGCTCCTGGCGCTCGCCCAGAAACACCCGACCGGGAAGGTGGCCGGGGACCTCGACGCCAGCGAGCGCGAGCAGGGTCGGCGCAAAGTCGACGAACGACACCAGTTCCTCGTCGACCGTCCCCGGCGCCAAGTGCTCCGGCCAACGCACCAACAGCGGCACCCGAATCCCGGAGTCGTACAGCCAACGCTTGGCGCGCGGCAGACCGCGTCCATGGTCCCCGAAGAACATCACGACGGTATCCGCGGCGACGCCATCCTCCTCGAGCTCGGCGAGGAGCCTCCCAACCTCGAGATCGGCCGCGGACACCAAGTCGTAGTAGCGGGCCCAGTCGCGGCGCACCTCGTCGGCGTCGGGATAGTACGGCGGCAAGCGCGCGACCGCCGGATCATGGCGGCGTTCGGGCGGCACCGCCGACACCGCGGCCTCGAACGCTTCGGTGGGTGCCCGCACCCGGCTCTCGTGGGTGACGAACAGATCGAAAACCGCGAAGAACGGCTGGCCAGGATCGGGGCGGTGGCGCCAATGGGCGTCACGACCGCTTTCGTCCCAGGCGCCGAGCGGGGGGCCGAGCACTGCGCGTTGGATGTCGGTGCCGCGAGGCTGCGGCGCGGCACGCTCGGTCGCCAGGTAGGCGCTGGTGTTGGTGTCGACCTTCGAGCTGTTGGTGGTGTAGTACCCGGCCGCCCGCAGCAGCTCGCTCACCGGATGGACCTGCGGCGGCGGGACTCCCCAGGAGCGCATGTGGTGGGTGCCGATGGTGGTCGGGTACATGCCGGTCCACAGCGCCGAGCGGCTCGGAGCGCAGACTCCGGACACCGAGTAGGCGTGGGAAAAGCGCACGCCCTCGGCGGCCAGGCGATCGAGGTTCGGGGTCCAAGCAAAAGGATCACCGTAGGCGCCGGTGTCGGGGCTCATGTCGTCGGCGACGATCAAGACCAGGTTGGGGCGCCGCTCGATGGCGCGGACGGCCGTCGATACCGCATCGGGTTTCGGGGCTCCGCAGCCGAGCGCCCAAGACGCCAGCGCAACACCCAGCAAGGCCTTGCCGATTCGCGATCCGCGATGCACCATGTCGGCCGAGCCTAGCGAAGTCGCGAAACAGGTGGCACGGCTGCTGGCTCCGTCCGCAGCCACACCGGCAGTTTGGAGTGACGACGCAGCAGCGGCCGGCCGCGCACCGCGGTGGCGAGCGCGCGCCGATCTCCGACCAGCACCACCAGCCGCCGGCCGCGGGTGACGCCGGTGTAGATCAGGTTGCGCTGGAGCATCACGTAGTGCTGGAGGGTGATCGGAATCACCACCGCCGGGTACTCCGAGCCCTGGGACTTGTGAATGGTCGTGGCGTAAGCGAGCACCAGCTGGTCGAGCTCTCCGAAACGGTAGCTAACCGATCGATCCTCGAAGCGGACGACGATCTCGTCGCCGGTGGTGTCGATGGCATCGACGATCCCGAGGTCGCCGTTGAACACCTCGCGGTCGTAGTCGTTCTCGGTCTGCATCACTTTGTCGCCGACGCGATAGGTCCAGCCGAAGCGCTCGACCGCGGCAGCGCCCTCGCGACCAGGGTTGAGCGCCGCTTGGAGCAGTAGGTTGAGCGCCCGCGCCCCGAGGCTGCCGCGGTTCATCGGACACAGCACCTGGACATCGCGCACCGGATCGAGACCAAAACGCCGCGGCGCCCGTCGGCCAACGATCTCGACCACCTTGCGCTGGGCATCCTCGGCGTCGGCTGCGGGGACGAAGAAGAAGTCGCGATCGGCACCGCCGTCCCCGGCGTCGCCGTCGCTGCCGTTGTCGTTCGACAGCTCCGGCATCTGACCGCAGTTGATGCGGTGTGCCGAGACCACGATGCGGCTGCTCTTGGCCTGGCGGAAAATCTCGGTGAGCCGGGCTACCGGCAAGATCCCGCTTTCGATGACGTCGCGCAACACCTGGCCCGGGCCGACCGAAGGCAGCTGATCGACGTCGCCGACCAGGAGCAGGGCCGCGCGCGCCGGCAGCGCATCGAGCAACGACGCCATCAGCGGCACGTCGACCATCGAGGCCTCGTCAACCACCAGCAGATCGCAGCCGAGCGGGTTGTCGGACCCGCGCCGGAAACCGCCGCTGCGCGGATCGGCCTCGAGCAGTCGGTGAATGGTCATCGCCTCGACCCCGGTGCTCTCGGCAAGCCGCTTGGCGGCGCGACCGGTCGGTGCGGCGAGCGCCACCTTCACCCGCTTGGCGCGCAGGATGGTGAGGATGGCGTTCACCAAAGTGGTCTTGCCGACGCCGGGACCGCCAGTGACCACCAGCGCTCGCTCCGCAAGCGCCCGCTCGACCGCCCGCCGCTGGCCTTCGGCGAGCTCGACCGACAGGCGTTTCTCGACCCACGGTAGCGCGGTCAGAGCGTCGATCGGCCCCCACGGGGTCGGCCCCGCAGCGAGCGCGCGCAGACGCTGGGCGATCGAGCGCTCGGCGTTCCACAGCCCGTGCAGGAACAGGTAGCGCTCG
>JAQBHE010000420.1:0-3071 GCA_032128015.1 Holophagae bacterium | reverse complement strand
GGAGAGGAGGCGCTCCTCTCCAAGGGGCTGGTCGAGGAGGCATACCTGCGCTACGGCCTCTCGGCGAACCGCGCCGGAACCAATCTCGCGACCTTCCGCGCCGTTGCGAAGCGCTATCCCTCGAAGCCCCCCGAGACCATCCTCGAGGATCTCGTCGCAACGACCCCGGGCGAGGAGGGCAAGTGGTTCGCGGCGGCGAAGTCCGTGGGCCTGCTCGACGAAGCTCTCGATCTCGCGCGACGCTCGCCTTGTGACCCGAGGACCCTGAGCCGCGCGGCCCGAGATTTCGCGGCGAAAGAGCCGGCGTTCGCGATCGAGGCGGGCCTGCTCGCGCTCCACTGGCTCGTCTTGGGGTACGGCTACGAGATCACGTCGGCCGACGTCTGGGCTGCGTACGATGCGACGGCGGCTGCCGCCAAGCAGCTGGGAGAGGTCGAGAGGGTCGAGAGCCGGATTCGGGAGCTGGTCGAGAGCTCCGGTGAGGGCTTCGTGGCGCAGATCCTCGGTCGGAGGCCGGGGCTCCGATGATCCGTCGAGCCCTGATCCACGTCGCCGGCCCTCCCAATTCTGGCAAGACGACTCTGATCGAGCGGCTTCTCGAGAACGAGCTCGCCCTCGCGACCTGTGTCCGCGGGGAACGGATCGCGGGGCAGCGACGAGAACATGAGTCGGCGCCAAGGGGACACCGAGAGCTTCGCCGATATCGCGAGTCGGGCGCGAGTGGCGTGGCTCTCTATCGCTTCCCGCGTCCCGACACCGAGGCCTTCTACGAGAGCGAGGTGATGGCGGACTATTCGGAGGCGGTCTTCATCGAGGGCGACTGTCCGGTCGAGTACGTCGACCTCTCGATCTTCGTCGCCCCGGTCCCCCGCCTGGGTGAGTCGCTCCTTCGCCGCGTGGTTCGGGACCAAGCGGCGAAGCGTCGCGCCTCGATCGAGCGCCACGCCGCGGCGCTCGAGATTCGCGAAACGCTCGCGGGCTACCTGGCCCAGGAAGTGCGGTCGCTGACCGCACTGGCTGGCGGCCGGCCCGAGGCGCTGGACGAGCTTCGCGTCTCGATGAAGCGCGGTCTCCAAGAGGCACGTCGGACGCCGCCTCCGGCCGCCACCGAGCACTGGGCTCTCGGCGAGCCGTACGCGGGTCTCGAGCGAGCGCAGCTCGTGGTCGTCAATCTCCGGCTGGAGGACGATTCACTCAGAGCCGAAGAGCTCTGCGCGGAGATCCCCCGACTGCGGAAGGACCGAGCTGTTTACGACGACGTCATCGGACTGTTCGGCAACCGAGTCCCGATCACCGCCGAGGTCGCGAATCTCTGCAATCCGAAAGACGCTGGGCTGCGCAAGTGCATCAACCGGGTCAGGAGGGCTCTGAAGGCGGTTTCGGGATGAGCCTCGGACCCTCGTCCTCCGCGTCGAGGGGCCGTTCCGCCGAGGGCTATACTGCAGTTATGGAACGTCGGAAACTCCTGGAAACGGTGTCCCGACGTCACGGCCTCAACGCCGTGTACCTGTTCGGCTCTCGGTCAGACTGCGGTCGTCGGCTGCTCGAGGGCGAGCACCAGCCTGCCGGCGGCTCCGACCTCGATGTCGGCGTGGTGTTCCGGGATCCAGATTTCGACCCGCGCGCGTTGTCGGCCTTGCTCGTCGATCTGGAGGAAGTATTCCAGCCTCTGCGGGTCGATCTCGTTCCTCTCCAGCGGCTCGATGCGCTGTTTCAGTACGAGGCGATCAACGGCCACCGAGTAGCGGCTCTCGACCCCATGGCAGCGGATGAGTACGAGCTGGTCGTCATGCGACGCGCCGCCGAGCTGCTACCCATCGAGCGAGAGTTGGAGCTCGACATGTTCGGAGTGAGCACGGTGTGACGCCCTCTGGGGTCCGCTTGAAGCTGGTCCGCGAACGCCTGGAGGCCATCGCGGAGTACCTGCAAGCGCTGCGCGCCCTTCCTCAGGCCACTCTCGAGGACTTCCTCGCCGATCGCCGCAACTCGGACGCTGCGGATTCGCTCCTCCGGCGGTCTCTGGAGGCACTTTTCGACGTGGCGCGGCACTTGTTGGCCAAGGGCATGGGTCTGGGCGCGCTGGAGTACCGAGAAGTCGCCCGCGCGGCAACGGAGCACGGCTTTGTTCCAGAGAGCGACCTCGGCCGGCGTTTCCAGGAGATGGCGGGGTTCCGCAACCGCTTGACCCACTTCTATCGAGAGGTGACGCCGATCGAGCTCTATGGCGTACTCCGCAACGACCTCGGAGACATCGAGGCCATCGCCGAAGCGCTCCGAGGTGCGGCGAGCCGACTGGCAAGTCAGCGGCCCGTGGACGATTGAATCGTTCTCGAGGGGAGCAACCGCCGGCGGGTGTCCGACCGGCCCTCGGTCTCCCTACAGAGCTTGGAGCCGACGAGCGCCAAGTAGCGTCTTCAAGATTCCGCCTCCTGGCGCTACGGACGCTATGGCGTTGGTGATCGGATGCTATTAAGCATCTTGACAGCAAACATGGTGAGCATCATGATGCTCGCATGAGAACGACGTTGACCTTGGACCCAGACCTGGCCAGGCAGCTCAAGGAGATCTCCCGTCGGATGGACCAGAGCTTCAAAGAGGTCGTGAACGAGGCGATTCGCCGGGGACTGCGGGACCAAGAGAAGCCGCAGAAGTCCCTGCCGCGATTCGTCGTCAAGGCGAAAGCCTGCGGTTTTCGCGCCGGTATCGACCTATCCAAGCTCAATCAGCTCGTCGATGAGCTGGAGATCGAGGACTTTCAGCGCGAGCTCGGTGGCGTGGATCGGCGATGATCCTTCCGGACATCAACCTGCTGGTCTATGCCTACAATTCGGACGCGCCGCGCCATGCGCGAGCCCGCGCCTGGTGGGAGACGTGTTTGTCCGAGCCCCAGCCGGTGGCCATGGCCTGGGTCGTCATGCTTGGCTTCGTACGCCTGATGACCAGCCGCACCGTGCTGAACAAGCCACTTCCGCGCGACGAGGCGATTGGTCACGTCCGCGCCTGGTTGGAGCGCCCCCAGGTCGAGATTCTGAATCCAGGCAAGAGACACCTCGATCTGGTGCAGGTACTGG
>JAQBHE010000419.1:0-5497 GCA_032128015.1 Holophagae bacterium | reverse complement strand
CCCCGGCCGCGATGTAGGGGATGAACGCCGCCCGTTTCTCCTTCTTGCAACGCGCGAACGCCTGGCCAATCGCGCCCGGCGGCTGCTTTCCCCAGCGCGCGCTCATCGCCGCTCTCCCCCCAGCGTCGGCGCCGCGGCGGTCCGCCGGTCGGCGTCGAACGCGATCACCGACTCGACGTCTTTGTCGCCGCGACCCGAGAGGTTGATCAGCACCACCTGGCGCCTCGACAACAAGGGCGCGCGCTTCACCACCTCGGCGACCGCGTGCGCGCTCTCGAGCGCCGCCAGAATGCCCTCGGTCTCGGCAAGCAGGTGAAACGCCGCGACCGCTTCGTTGTCGTTGATCGAGGTGTACTCGATCCGCCCGCTGTGACGCAGCCAGGCATGCTCGGGGCCGATCGCCGGGTAGTCGAGCCCAGCCGACACCGAATGGGTCTCGACGATCTGGCCCTCGGAGTCCTGCAGGACCATGGTTCTCGTACCGTGGAGGACCCCGACGCTGCCGCCCTCAAAACGCGCCGCATGCTCGCCGAGAGCGGCGCCCCGACCGCCCGCCTCGACCCCGACCAGTCGGACCTTCGGCGAATCGAGGAAGGCCGAGAACAGACCGATCGAGTTGCTGCCACCGCCGACGCACGCCACCGCCAGGGTCGGGTCGGCGGAGCCGGTGCGACGGCGCAGCTGCTTCCTCGCCTCCTCGCCGATCACCCGGTGAAAGTCGCGGACCATTCGGGGATAGGGATCCGGGCCGAGCACCGAACCGAGGATGTAGTGGGTGGTGCGGACGTTGGTCACCCAGTCCCTCATCGCCTCGTTGATCGCGTCCTTGAGCGTGCAGCTACCGGCGTCGACGCCTATGACCTCGGCGCCCAGCAGGCGCATGCGGTCGACGTTGAGCCGCTGCCGGCGCATGTCTTCGGTCCCCATGTAGACGCAGCATTCGAGTCCGAGAAGCGCAGCCGCGGTGGCGCTGGCGACGCCGTGCTGGCCGGCGCCGGTCTCGGCGATCACCCGTCGCTTGCCCATCTCGACGGCGAGCAGCGCCTGGCCGATCGCGTTGTTGATCTTGTGCGCGCCGGTGTGCAGCAGGTCTTCGCGCTTCAAGTAAACCTGGGCGCCGCCGAGCTTCGCGGTCAGCCGCTCGGCGAGGTAGAGCGGCGTCGGCCGGCCGGCGTAGTCGCACAACAACTCGTGCAGCCGCTCTCGAAAGGCCCGCTTCTTGCGACAGCGGTCGTACGCCCGCGCCAGCTCCTCGACCGGGGCCATCAAAACCTCGGGCACAAAGCGACCGCCATATTCGCCGAAGCGTCCGTGACGGTCAGGAAGGGTCTTCGCCATCATCATCCTCCGGATCGCGCTCGAGCTCGGCGAACAGCCGCGCGAGCAACCTCGGGTCCTTGATTCCTGGCCGGGCTTCGACCCCGGAGCAAACGTCGAGGCCAAAAACCCCCGGAAGCTGCCGGAGCACCGCCCGCGCGTTCGACGGACCGACCCCACCGGCAACCAACACCCGCCGCCCGGCGAGCCAAGGCCGCGCCCGGGCATAGTCCCAGGCCCTACCGGTGCCGCCGAACAGCCGCGGGTCCGGGGTGTCCAAGAGCAGGCCCCAGAAACCATCGTACTCGGCCAGATTCGCAGGGTCGAACTCCGGACCCGGTCGCAGCGCCCGCAGCGCTCGCGCAGCGAACGGCCGGATCTCGTCGAGCGGCTGGTTGCCGTGAAACTGCACCAGGTCGAGGCCGACGCGCTCGACCAGCTCCGCGACCTGCTCGAGCGGCAGGTCAACGAACACCCCGACCCAGGTCACACGATCGCTGACCGCGTCACGGATCCGACGCGCCTGGTCGAGGTCGACGCAGCGCGGGCTCTCGCGGTAGAAATTGAGCCCCAGGTAGGCGGCTCCCAGACTCGCGGCCAAGCGCGCGTCTTCGGGCCGGGTGACGCCGCAGATTTTGACCCGAGCGCGGTTAGCGGTGGTCACCGGTCACCCCTCCAACAGTTCTTGCAACTTGGCTCGGGGATCGTCGGCGAGCAACAAAGTCTCGCCGATCAGGAAGGCGTCGAACCCGGCGTCGCGCAGCCGCGCGAGATCGGCGGCGGCGTGAAGCCCGCTCTCCGCCACCCGCAGCGATTCCCTGGGCAGGCTCGGCAAGAGCTCGATCGAGCGCGCGATGTCGACGTCGAAGGTGCGCAGGTCACGGTTGTTGATCCCTACCACCTCCCACGGTCCCGTTCCGAGCTTCGCGATGTCCTCGCGGTCGTGGGTCTCGACCATTGGCACCAGACCGAGGCGGCGCGCGGTCACGGCCAGGCTCGCAAGACGCTCGGGGTCGAGGAGCGCCGCGATCAACAGCACCGCGCTCGCTCCGGCTTCATACGCCCACTGGATCTGGATCGGGTCGATGACGAAGTCCTTGGCCAGAGCCGGCAATCCACTCGCCACCCGGCAACGACGGAGCAGATCGTAACTGCCGCCGAAGAAGTCGGGCTCGACCACCACCGACAGGGCTGCGGCGCCCGCCGCGGCGTAGATCTCGGCCTGGCGCTCGGGATCGACCCGCCCGGCCAGCGACCCGAGACGCGGTGATCCCATCTTGACCTCGGCGATGATCGCGCGGCCCCGGCGAGCACGCAGAGCGTCGGAGAATCGCGTCGCAGCGGCCGGGTCCAGTTTGGGCAAGCGCAGGGTCGGCGCCTGCTCGCGATCGACCGCGACTCGCTCTCGCGTCTTCTCGACGATTCGGCGCAGGATGTCAGCGAGCTCGGCCATCGGCGTTCTCCTGGTCGTCCTGCTGGCCATCCTGGCGCCGGCACTCGGCCGCGAACGCCACCAGCTCGGCGAGCTTGGCGGCGCCGCCGCCGTTGGCCAAGACCCCGCGCGCTCGGCTGACTCCCTCGCGCAGGGACTGGGCACGCCCGCCGACGTAGATCGCGGCGCCGGCGTTCGCCGCCACGACTTCGCCCAGTGGTCCGGAGACGCCGGCGAGCACAGCGGTCATCATCTCGGCGTTCTCCTCCGGGGTGCCGCCGGCGAGGCCGCCGCTCGAACCCCGCTCGACGCCCAGCTCTTCCGGTGTCAACTCGAAAACCTCGACCTTGGCGTCGCGGACCTCGGCGACAAGGGTCGGCCCGGCCGTGGTGATCTCGTCGAGACCGTCGCCGTGGACCACCAGAGCATGGTCGGCACCGAGCTCGCGCAGCACCTCGGCGAGCGGCACCACCAGGCGCGGCGCAAACACTCCGAGCAGCTGGCGCCGGGCGCCCGCCGGGTTGGTCAGCGGTCCGAGAACGTTGAACAGGGTGCGCACTCCGAGCTCGCGGCGAACCGACATCACCTCGCGCATCGCCGGGTGCAGACGCGGCGCGAACAGGAACGCGATCCCCACGGTCTCGAGGCAGCGCCCGAGATCCTGCGCCGAAAGCTCGAGGTCGACGCCCAGCGCGCCGAGCACATCGGCGCTTCCGGAGCGGCTCGACACCGAGCGATTGCCGTGCTTGGCGATCGGCACCCCCGCGGCCGCCGCCACCAACGCCGCGGCGGTCGAAATGTTGAAGGTGCCGCGACCATCGCCGCCGGTGCCGCAGGTGTCGACGGCGTCAGCGACGCGGTGCGGAATCACCACCGCCCGGCCACGCATCGCCCGCGCGGCGCCGGCGATCTCGGCCGCGGTCTCGCCCTTGGCGGCGAGCGCGACCAGGATCGCCGCCTTGGTGACATCGCCGAGCTCGCCGTCCATCAAGCTTCCGAACAGCGCCTCGACCTCCTCGCCTTCGAGGTCTTGGTGGGCGATCAGGCGACCGAGGATCGCTGCGTGCGCGGCATGCACGGTGTGCTCCATGGGGTCCGGGCTCCGCTCCACTCAGCGCACCGCCGCAGCGGCGGCCTGGGCGGTCGCGAGGTCGACGAAGTTACGCATCAGCCGCGGGCCCGAGGTGGTGAGCACCGACTCGGGGTGGAACTGCACCCCCCAGTAAGGAAGGCGGCGGTGGCGCATCGCCATCAAAGTGCGGTCGTCCTCGCTCCAAGCGAGCGGCTCGAGGTCGGCGGGCAACGACGCCGGGTCGACGCACAGGCTGTGGTAGCGCGTGGCTTCGAATCCCTGCTCGAGCCCATCGAACAGCGGATCGTCGACGAACGTCACGCGCGACGTCTTGCCGTGCATCTGGGTCGCCGCTCGCCCGACCGTGGCGCCGAACGCCTGCCCCAAGGCCTGGTGGCCCAGGCAAACGCCGAGGATCGGCAACGGTGCTGTGCGCGCGAACAGCTCGACGCAAATGCCGGCGTCTTCGGGCCGGCCCGGTCCTGGCGACACCACCACCGCCACCGCCCCGAGCCCGAGCAGCTCGTCGACGCCGATGTCGTCGTTGCGCACCACCTCGACCTCGAGGTCGAGGGTGACCAGGATCTGCACCAGGTTGAAGGTGAACGAATCGTAGTTGTCGATCATCACCAGACGGCGGCCACCGTTGCCGAAGCGCGCGCGCGGCGCGCGTGCGATCATCGTCCGCTCCGATCGGCGCTGGCGATTGCGCCCGCCAGCGACACCGCCTCGAGCAGCGCCGCCGCCTTGTTGCGGCTCTCTTCTTCCTCGAGCGCGGGATCGGAATCGGCGACGATTCCAGCGCCGGCGGTCAGCGTCGTGCGCCCCGGTTCGACCACCATCGTGCGGATGGCGATGCAGGTGTCCATGTCGCCACTGTACGACAGGTAACCGACCGCTCCGCCGTAGATCCCGCGGGCTTCCGGCTCGAGCTGATCGATGATCTCGAGCGCCCGAATCTTGGGCGCACCCGACAGTGTGCCGGCGGGGAAACAGGCAAGCAAAGCGTCAAAAGCGCTACGTCCCGGAGCCCGCGTCGCCTCGATGCTCGAGACGATGTGCATGACGTGGCTGTAGCGCTCGACCTCCATGAAGCTCGCGACCCGCACCCCGCCCGGGGCTGCCACGCGGCCAAGGTCGTTGCGCCCGAGGTCGACCAGCATGACGTGCTCCGCGCGCTCTTTGGGGTCGGCAAGCATCTCGGCGGCGAGCCGACGATCCTCCTCGGCGTCATTTCCGCGGCGCCGGGTGCCAGCGATCGGGCGCAGGAACAGGCGTTCGCCGCTCGAGCGCACCAACATCTCCGGTGAGGCGCCGACGATCGACACCCGCGGGCTCTCGAGCAAGACCATGTAAGGGCTCGGATTGACCACTCGCAGCGCGCGGTACAGCGTCTCGGGGTCGACCTCGCCCTCGACCTCCCAGCGCCGCGCCAGCACGACCTGGAAGATGTCGCCGGCGGCGATGTACTCCTTCGCCCGCTCGACCGCGGCGCGATAGGCCGCCGCACTGAGGTTGGGCGGTCCGGTGGCAGCTGGCGCGCACCGCGACGGCGGCAGCGCCACCGCTCCACCTTCGCCGCGCTCGACGAACAACGCCTCGAGCTCGTCGAGCCGCGCCTTCGCTTCCGTCGCACCCACCTCGCCCTCGATCTCGTTGGAGACCGCGACCACCCG
>JAQBHE010000418.1:0-7870 GCA_032128015.1 Holophagae bacterium | reverse complement strand
TCCCGGGACCGCTGGGCTTGGGGACCGAGTACTTTTCTTCGAGGCCGGCCACGAAGCGGCGATGCGCCGCCGGAATGTGCTGCTCGATGAGGTCGCGGTCGTCACGCTCCGGCATTCCCTTGGGCAGAACCAGATCGACGCCGTAGGGACGATCGCCGACCAGCGACCTCATTCGGCGCAGGTTCTCGCCGATCTCCTCCGGAGTGTCACGAGTGGCCCCGTACACGCCGAGACCGCCGCACAGCGAAATCGCTGCCGCCGCCTCGACACTGTGAGCGAAACCGAAGATCGGGGTCTCGAGACCGAACCGGTCACAAATCGGAGTGCGCACGATAGACCTCCAACGAGAAGGGAACGTCGAACCCGTCGAGCTCGATGAGCATACGGGCAGCAGCGTGCTCTTCAAGGCACCGACGAAAGATCGCGGACAGCGGACCCTGCCACGGTCGCGAACCGGCCGTGACGTCGAGCGCGGGGCGGTCGTTCGTTCTGGCGCGGTGAGAGCGCCGGCGAGCTCGCTCGTTCGTCGGCCGCCCAAGGTCGGCCGCTACCCCCGGGAGGAACCCGAAGGCCTCTAGAGGTGCTGACCACCCCGATCCCGCTAGTCGTTGTACCCCGCATTGACGGTGCCCATCTTCCGCGCCACGTCCATCAAGGTCGGATAGAACTGCACGAACGACTGCTCCACCGCCGCTTTCGTGCTGTGGCACTCGTAACACGGCGCACGTTCCGGCAGCGGCGCGGCTCGATCGCCGCTACGACCAAAGTCGTAGTACGACCAGGCCAGCGGTCGCGAGGCGTCTTTGACTTCCGCTTCGATCGCCCTCAGGTCTGCCTGGTAGTGACCGCCTTGGTTGATCGACCCCTCGCTCGCCGATGAACGAACCTCGAGGATGAAGATCGTCTGATCAGGCCACGCTCCGGTCTGCATGAACGCCCGATACGACGACGGATTCACGTAGACGTTGGTGAAGGATAGCGGTCTGCCAGCAGGGGCCGAAGCGCCGGACGGCGGCGGATTGTAGGTCATCCCCAGTCCCGAGCTGAGGAACACCCACTCGCGGAAGTCCGCGGGCTTGATCAGCTCACCGTTCGCGGCATAGCGAATGGCCGGAGATGCCTCAGCCGGCTGCTGCGCCGGCATCGCCAGCGTGGTCACCCACGCCGCGACGCCCAAGACCAGCAGACCGCGAATCCAGGTGGGCACTCTTCTCACCGTGACTCCCTTCCGCCTCGACCTGTGTCCAAAGTCCTACGTGGAAACGCAGCGAGGGTTCGGCCCTACGGTTCGAGCAGAGCCTGGTAGGTCATCTGCACCATCGTCTCCCGGATCGGATAGGTGCCGTCGGGAAGGAGCTGGGTTAGAACGATTCCAACCAGGTCCTCTTTCGGGTCGACCCAGAAGTGAGTCGTCGCGGCGCCCCCCCAGCTGTAGATCCCGTTCGACTGCGGCAGACCGGTGAGCCCCGCGTCGGTCACCACCAGGCCACCGAGGCCGAAGCCGTTGCCGGCGGAAGTCATGCTCGAACCGCCGATCGCGAGGCTCGCGAGCGGCGTTTCGCCCATCGACGGCGGCAGCTGGTTCGACATGATCAGCTCGACCGTCTTCGGGGCGAGGATCCGCTGGCCGTCGAGCTCACCGCCGCGCAAGAGCATCTGGGCGAAACGGAAGTAGTCGGCGGCGGTGCTGGTGAGCCCGGAGCCTCCCATCTCGAGCCCGGATGGCTTCAGGTACAGGCTCTTGGTCGGTTCGTCGTACTGCACCATCCCGCCGTCGGGCGACGGGGCGTAGAGCGCCGCGAAACGGTTCACCTTGTCGGGCGCCAGCCAGAATGAGGTGTCCGTCATCCCCAGAGGCCCAAAGATGCGCTCCTGCAGGAACTCTCCGAAACCCTTCCCCGATACGACTTCGATCAGGCGCCCGAGCACGTCGAGACCGACGCTGTAGTTCCACTGGGTGCCCGGCTGAGCGACCAGCGGCTGCTGGGCGAGCGCGGTGGTCCACTCTTCGAGGTTCTTGAACTGGAGGTCTGCCGACGTGCCACCCAAGCCGGCCTTCTGGTAGGCCTGGCCAACCGGGGTCGGGAAGAATGCGTAGGTGAGGCCCGAGGTGTGGGTGAGCAGGTGCCGAATGGTGATCGGCCGCGCCGGTTCGGTCTTCATCTCCGCCCCGTTCATGCCGGTGAACACCTTCATGTCCTTGAAGGCCGGGAGGTACTTCGAGATCGGATCGCTGAGCAGGAAGTGGCCTTCCTCGAACAAGATCATCACCGCGGCGGCGGTAACCGGCTTCGTCTGAGAGTAGAGCCGGAAAATCGTGTCTTTCTCCATCGGCAGCTTGTTGGCCACGTGTCGCTGGCCAGTGGCTTCGAAATGCACGACCTCGCCGTGACGCGCCACGAGTGTGACGGTCCCGGGGATCTTGCCCTGGTCGACGAAGCGCTGCATCACCGGCGCGATGCGTCCGAGGCGGTCCGATGAGAAACCGTGCTTCTCCGGGGAAGCCAGCGCCGGGCTTGAATCGGCGGGGCTCGACTCGCTGGCGGCGAACGCGACGCCGCCCGAAGCCACGAACAGCGCGAGCCCCATGGTCAGCAGAAGGTGCGAATGAGCCGGGAAGGTAGGTCTGCGCATGGCGGAGGCTCCTAGAGTCGAGAGAAGGGGTCGACGATTTGTGTCTGTGGTCTTCGAACGGCGCAAGCCTAGCAAGAAGCTAGGCCGTCGCCTGCGCCCGCACCAGCCGGCACAGCTCAGATCATGAGCACGGTGTCGCTGTCGCGGTTCGACCGCCAGCCTGCGAGAGTCGAAAAGTGCCGCTTGAACGGATGCCGAGCTCGGCTCTCCCCAAACGTGATCCTTTCGTGACAACTGCCCTCTATCATTCATGGCCATGAAGCGCCTACTCCTGGCCGAGGACGAGGCCGATATGCGCGAGCTGGTGGCGCTCCACTTGCGCGACGCTGGCCACGAGGTGGCCGCGGTCGCCGACGGCGCCGAGGCGCTCGAGCGCGCCCTGGCGGAGCCGTGGGACTTGATCGTGCTCGATCTGGCGCTCCCCCGCCTCGACGGTGTCGAAGTCTGCCGACAGCTGCGGGCACGTCAGGAAGGTGGCTACACGCCGATCCTCATGCTGACTGCGCGCTCGAGCGAGATCGACCGCGTGCTCGGCCTCGAGACTGGGGCCGACGATTACCTGACCAAGCCGTTCAGCGTCCGCGAGCTGCTAGCCCGGGCCAAGGCGATCCTGCGACGGACCGACGCCATGCGCCGAGTCGAACGGCCGGAGGAGCGGCTCGGCGTCGGCGAGTTGGCGATCGATGTCCCCCGCCGGCGCGTCACTGTGCGCGGGAGCGAGGTCCAACTGACCGCCCGCGAGTTCGACCTGTTGCTGCACTTCGGCCGCCACCCCGGCCGCGTCTTCAACCGCGCCGAGCTGCTCGATGCGGTCTGGGGCTACGGCCACGACGGCTACGAGCACACGGTCAATTCGCACATCAACCGACTGCGAGCCAAGATCGAGGCCGACCCGTCGACCCCGCGCTTCGTGCGCACGGTGTGGGGGGTCGGCTATCGTTTCTGCGAGCTGAGCGAGATCGAGGGGGCCACGTGAACCGCCTGCGCAGACTCCTCGGCTCGACCGATCGCAAGCTCTCGGCGGTCTTGCTGCTGCTCCTCGCGGCCCTCGGCGCCGGCTTCGTCGCGGTCGGAGCGGTGACCACCCGCAACCATGTTGACGAGGTCGAGCAGCGGCTCAACCGTGACCTCGCCTTGCACCTGGTCGCCGAGGAACCGCTGTTCGAGGCGGGGGCGATCGATCGCGACGCGCTCGAGCATGTGTTCCACACCCTGATGGTCATCAACCCGCGCATCGAGTGTTACTTGCTCGACCCCGACGGGCGGCTGCTCGCCTGGAACGCCCCCGAGGGGCGGGTTCGTCTCGATCGCGTCGCCCTCGAGCCGATCGCGGAGTTCCTGGGTGGAGCGCCTCTGCCACTGCGCGGTGACGATCCCCGCCATCCCGAACGCCGCAAGATCTTCTCGGTAGCACCGATCAGCGCGAGCGCCGGCGGGCGAACCGACGGGTTCCTCTACGTCGTGCTGGCCGGAGAGCAGTACGCATCCCTGGCCGACCGCCTCGCGAGCAGTTACATCCTGCGCGAGAGCCTGACTCTCGCGCTCGTCGTCATCCTGGTCACCGCCCTGGTCGGGGCGCTGCTGTTTCGCGTGCTGACGCGGCGCTTGCGTGCCCTCGATCAGCGCCTGCGCGACTTCGGCGCCAGCGACTTCGCCGAGCCGCCGCCCTCGGCCTCGGTGACGTCGGGGATTCCCGACGAGATCGACCGCCTCGATCGCAGCTTCGAGCGCATGGCCGACCGGATGGCCGAGCATGTCGACCAGATCGCCGGCGCCGACCGCTTGCGCCGCGAGCTCGTGACCAACGTCTCGCATGACCTGCGCACGCCGATCGCGACCCTCAAGGGCTACCTCGAGACGCTTCTGCTCAAGGAAGGCGCCCTCACCGCTCAGGACTCGCATCGGTATCTCGAGATCGCCCTCGCCCAGAGCGAACGCCTGGCGCGCCTGGTCGAGGAGCTGTTCGAGCTCGCGCGTTTGGACTGCGGCGATGTCGTCTTGCAGCGCGAGCGGTTCTCGTTGGCGGAGCTCGCGCAGGACGTGGCGCACAAGTTCTCGTTGGGCGCCGCCGAGCGTGGCATCCGACTCGACACCGAGCTCGAGACTTCTACGCCCTGGGTCGAGGGCGATCTGCGGCTGATCGAGCGCACGCTCGAGAATCTGATCGACAACGCACTGCGCCACACCGACGACGGAGGTCAGGTTCGGGTCACCGTGACCGCCGGCGACGGACAGGTCCGCCTCGCGGTCAGCGACAGCGGCTGCGGCATCGCCGAGGACGACATCCCGCGCGTCTTCGAACGCTTCTACCGCGGTCGAGCCGCGCGCGCCAACGGAAACGCCGAACGGGGCGGCGCCGGACTGGGCCTGGCGATCGCCAGCCGGGTCATCGAGCTGCACCAATCCAGCATCTCGGTGCGGTCACGCCACGGAGAGGGAACACGCTTCTCCTTCGCCCTGGCCGGGGCGCCGTCGTTGAACGTGACCGAAACGTGAGATTTCCGTGACCGGGGCTCGATCTCCCCCGGTCACGATCTCGTCGTCGACACGGAAACGGGCGCCCCGCGACAGCGCCACATCCCTAGGGGAACTTCGATGACGAGAACCGAAACATCTGTAATCTGCTTTGGCGCATCCAGGAGCCGGCCACACGCCGGTCGCCCCACCGTTCGTACGCTGTCCGTGGCGACCTTTCTTATCTTGGCTGCGTCGCTGGCCCTCAGCCTGCCCGCCGCCGCCCAACCGGTCCCCGAATACAACGTCACCATATACAACTTGACCCGCGACCAGCCATTCAGCCCACCTTTGCTGGTCACCCATAACGCCGATGTGTCGCTCTTCCACGCCGGTAATCCGGCCTCCCCGGAGCTCGCCCGCATGGCCGAAGACGGAGACAACGGACCGCTGGCCAGTCTCCTCGCGAGTCTTTCGGACGTCTACGCCGTCGCGTCCGCTGCCGGCCCGATCCCACCTGGCGGCTCGGCCACCGTCACCATCCGCGGCGGGTTCCCATTCCATCGCCTGAGTGTCGTCGGCATGTTGGTCAACACCAACGATGCCTTCTTCGCTTTCGACACGGTAACCCTGCCGCGATTGCGTTTCGAGAGAGAAGGCTTCTACGCTGCGGCCTGGGACGCCGGCAGCGAGGCCGACAACGAGGACTGCGGTTTCATGCCGGGTCCCGCCTGCGCCGGTGCGGGCGCGGGAGTGCGAAGCACGGGCGGCGCCGAGGGCAAGATCTTCATCCACGCGGGCATCCACGGTGGTGGCGATCTCGACCCGGCGAGCCATGACTGGCGCAATCCGGTGGCAAAGATCGTGGCGCAGCGGGTGCGCTGAGCTCGAGCGACGCGCTGGCCGCGCGCCTTCACTCCGCCTTCTCTCGAGTTACCTTCTCGGTGCGACGGCAACAAGGAGTGGAGGCGCGTTTGCTAGCGGAGGAGAACGGCGCAGGCTGACCCGTGTCGCTTGTGGCGACGGTGGGAGCATGGCGAGCAGCACGTATTCGACCAGCAAGCAGCTTCTGGGTCAGGCGGTGGGGCTGGGAACGCCGAAGTTCGTGGCCGTGATCACCACCACCGCGTCCAGCTCCGCGATGACCTGGACGGTGTTGCCGCCGCTACCGTTCATCGCAAAGCTGGAGAGACTCTTGTCGCCGATTGCGGCAGCTGGTGCAGCCACCACAGGTAGCCGTAGCGAGTGTCATCGTTCATTTCGGCGTGGGGCGCGGTGGAAGCCTCGATCCACTCCGCCGAGACCACGCGGCGCGCTTCCCAGGCGCCACCGTTGGCCGCCAGTCGGCCCAGCACCCACAGGTCTCGGGTACGCAGGCCCAAACCGCCGCCACCCTGAGCCAGGCCCATCGGCGAAAACTGCCACTCGGCGCCGCGGATCCCGAGCGGGGCAAAGATGGTGCTCTTGCGCGAACTCGGGCAGCGGCTGCGTGCCCGCCGACTGAAGCACCGCCCCTCAGGTGGTGACGCCAGCGGTGCAGTAGCGAAAGCTCCCGCCAAAGGGGACGTCGGCGGGCTTGGAAATCCACGCCGGGAATCCCTGGACCGGCAGGTCGGGGTAGAAGCACTCAGTCTTCGATCAGGTACATGCCCACAACGAAGTCCCCTCGGCGTGCTGATGAGACGGATCTCACGCCGCGGTACGGTCGGCACGAAGCGCGTCAGAGTGAAGCCGTCGAACGATTGCTCACCCCTGGCTCTCGCTGGCGCAGAAATCCGGTAGACTACGTTCACGAACGCTGATCCCGGCTGCCGACCGTTCCGGCCGAAATGCGCGCCGCGTCCACCTCGGATCTCGGCGTGGCCACTGGGGCGCACGACTCGAGTCGCCTGCGGCATCGGCTCGCGCGCGCGAACTCAATCACTAGCGGGATCGTGGTAGTCACCACTTCCCAGCGAGGCGGCAGTGCCGAGGCGCGGTCATACCACGATCCCGCTAGTCGTCACCCCGCCCAAGCAGCCGCAGACGTCTGCGGGCTCCTAGAAGTCTCGAACTCCTGAGCTCGCGACAACGCCGTCATGCAAAACCTGCCACACCGCGTCGAGTTCGGGAGTTCAAGACTTCTAGGCCGGTGTCTCGACCGGCCGCGGCTCGATCGGATCGACTTCCGCTCCACCGGCGCTGGCCGCCGCGGCCGCCCCTGGGCATCGCCGGACCGAGCGCACCCTACCGTCGCGATCCCGGTCGGCCATGGCAGCCGACACCCAGACCGCGAGTGCGCGTTCGCCGCCCATCCATTCGACCCGCCGTGACCCACCACGCCAGGAGGTGACCTCATGCGTAGCAAGAACCGTTGGCAAGTCCCACAGCCGAACCGCTCCATCGAGCGCCCGGCACTGTCGCTGTTCCTCGTCGTGATCTCGATGATTGTCGCCCGGCCGGTCGCCGGCCAGCCGACGATCGAGTGGTCACCCCCGATGGAACCTTCGAAGGTGTTCGCGGTGCTCGGACCCAGCACCAGCGAGCTCGCGCTCGCGCCGCGCTGCGAAGCACCTGGCCGCCTCGAAAACGATCTCCCCGATGGCCTGTTCGTGAGCGAGGTCACTTGCGGCCTCGAGGATTGGGCCGAGGACGAGCCCGCGGGCCTGACCGTCACCGAGGTTCGCGACATCGGACGCTTCCAGCGCGGTCTCCTCGAGCGCGCCGCGGAAGTGGGTGGCCTCGCCGTCGGCGCGCTGTCGACCCTCACCGCGTGCCCGGTGCAACGGCTGTCCTGCGGTCA
>JAQBHE010000417.1:0-9819 GCA_032128015.1 Holophagae bacterium | reverse complement strand
GGGAGAGCTGGCGGCTGCTGGTGGGCACCACCAAGCCGTGGTGGTGTCCGCTCATCACGATGAGCGCGAAAATCGTCATCCCGTAGCGAGCCTGCGCACGGCCGATCACCCCTTTGATGATCGCGTTGACCTGCGGCCCCGGCCTCAGAAAAAACCGCCCATGGATCGTGCGGGTTGTGACTTCGACCAAGCGACCGGCGACCGGACCGCGAATTCGCCTCGCCATGAACAGGAGAGACGGAATAGCGGTCGCCGACCTTGCACCCTCGTCCAAGCTGTACCGATCGATCGCTTGGGTGCCTGCCCGACATCAGCTCCCCGAATCGGATGTCGTGTCTGTTGCCTCGCCGCCGCGGTTCGCATGGCACTTCGTCCGGCACCTGCACTTCGGCATCTAGCGCGAGCTCTCCGCCCAACGTCAAAGCTCAGCGGCGCTGTTGGCCCGCTGCTGGCCAAACGGCCCACGGTTGGGAGTGGTCTCGTATTTCATGCAGGTGACCGACCGGGAGCACGGGCAGCGTCCGCGCAAGCGATTCGTCGTGCGTGTCCTAGAGGATCCTGTCGTAGTCATCGTGCGATCCAACCCAGCCCCAAAGTATGCCGCCCTCTATGGACTTCCCTAGCGCGCGATGGCCCAGGCCAACCCGAACTGACCAGTAGCTGCCGACTCGTTTGAGACGCAGAGATGGGTGTCTCGGGTCCCGCTTCAGGAGCTCGAAAGCCCGCTTCGCGTTGCCTTGGACCGAAGCAGGTAGCGAGCCGAGGAGCTTCCAGAAGTCCGGACTCGCACGATGAATCAAAGCTCGGTGCTCTTGCCCGCTCGGTGCTCGGCCTCAGAATTCGCGAAAAGCCGATCCAGCTTCCCGCTCGCGGCGTCGGTCTCGATCTGAGCGTCCCAGGCCTCCCAGTCGCGCTCGAGGATCCACTCGCGCAGCCTCGAGAACTCCTCGGGAGACAGCTTGGTGATCGCGTCCTCGATCTGCTCAATGTTTCTCATACACGTAGCCTATCGAAGTATCGAGGTCCTCTCGACTTCGGCAAGGAACTTACCGCCCAGGCCCGGTCTCTCACCTTCGTCACGACCGCCTCATCCTGGAGCTCTTGCGTGGCTAGTCTGTTGAAGAAGATCCGCCTCAGATAGAGGTTCCAGGCGCACCGCACGTGGGGAGAGAGGGGAAACCCACCTCACTCGCAGCTCGTCGAGCCCGGTCGGCCCCCCCCCCGAAAATCGCCGAAGTAGCGCTTCACCACTCGTTTGCGACACCGTTGTTGGTCGGCGAGGTACTTCTTCGCTCCGCCGCGCGCCAGTCGGACGAGCCGAGGCATCTTGCCGGCTTCGCCGCGGCGCGAGATCGTCGGTTTGCGACGATCAACCCGATCAAGGCGGACCAGGGCGGGCTTCCGGAACCCACGGCAGGCCGGATGGGAACGCGCCCCCGGGGAACTCGAACATTCGATTGCCCAACCGGAGGGCCGGGGCGCTCAGGCTAGCCGGCCCGACGCTTGGCAATCAACTCTCGAACGGCAGGTACCAGGTCGACGGGGACTTCCATCGTGGTGGAGTTGGTGCTCTCCCACGAGGCTTCGTCCTCCGCGACGGCCTCGTCATCCGCCTGAGACTCGTAGTGTTCGATCAGGCGCTTGACGCGACGCTCGTCCCAACCTTGTGGATAGCGGCCGATGCTCATCGCTTTCTCCTGCGGCGCCGGCGGAGAGCCTGGATCGCCTTCCGGCTAGGCTCATAGGCCGTAACAACGAAGATACTACGATCTGACGCGTCCGGCACGTACACAACGCGAAGATACCGCCCAGCCGTGGTTTGGCCCAGGGCAACGCGGGAGTCGTCTCGCCCCGGCCGGTCTTCCCACGGCCGAGCCAGAACCTCCTCGACCTCAGTCTCTTCGACCGCGTGCCGATGGATGTGCGGTTCGCCCGTCTCCGGATCGCTGTAGAAGCGGAACCCCACCTCGGAATCGTACATCCATCGACCTAGATGGATGGAGGTTCCAGGTGCGCCGAGGGGAGCGAGGGGAATCCACCTCACTCGGCGTTCGATGAGCGCGGTCGGCCCCCCAAGAAACCGCCGAAACAGCGCTTCACCACTCGTCTGCGACGTCGTTGATGGTCGCCGAGGTACTTCTTGGCTCCGCCGCGCGCCAGTCCGACGAGCCTCAGCATCCCGCCGGCTTCGACAATCCTGTCCGGCCTGCACGGACCGTGACAGATTGGATTGGCAGCTTCATGAGCACGTCATGCGCCATTCCCGGCCGGATCACCCTGATCCTCCTGAAATGGAATCTCATGGCTGTCGAGCCACACCCTGGCGATCTCCTTCAGAGCGCGATCGCGGAAGCGGTACCAGTCCTCGAGGAGCTCTAGATCGCTGGCAGTATCTCGAAAACGGCGGAATGCGCGCCGACCGTGGATCGCACGGTCGAGCATGTCGCGATGCTCCTCGTTGTCAACGGATCTGGCGAACCGCTCCATGATGGACCATTCGTGAATCTCGAACTTGTCGGGGAGCGGGAGATAGTCTTCTGACTCCACGGCCTGACGGGTCCTCGGGAGTTGCTCGACCTGCCACTCCGGTACATCTTCCAGTGCTGACGGGTCTTCCAGGAGCTCCTCATCCTCCGGAGTAACGGTGACCATCTCGCCGGTCCGCCTGTTGAGATAGACGGTCCACCCTTCGTTGAGCACGTCCATTTCGCTCGCAACTTCGCTGAGCCTCACCGGTATCGGCATCTCGCAACCTCACGGTCTCGTGCCTCGACATCAACGGCATTCATGAGCCGAATGGTACCAGCACTCTCGCAGCCAGCGGACGCTTGCGGCTCACCCGGGGCCGCCTTGGAGCCATAGACTTCGCGGCCGTTGGGTGCAGTCGTTTCTTGGGCTCTCCGACCCTGCGTAGAATGCTCCTATGACCTCTCGAGTGCAACGACTTCTTCGCGAAGCGTTGAGCCTGCCTATTGAGGAGCGAGCCACCGTCGCCGCCGAGCTCCTCGCGAGCCTGGATGACGACGCGGCTGAGGATCCCGCCGAGGTGGAAGCTGCATGGGCCGCAGAGATTGAGAGACGCGCACGACGGGCGATGGCCGGCGAGTCACAGGAAATTCCGTGGACCGACGTGCGCGCCCGCGCTGAAGCCGCCCTCAGGAAATCGTGAGCACGCCGGTCCGATTCGAGGATGAGGCAGATGCTGAGTATCGAGAGCCCGGCCCTCGATCACCGCGGTACCGGAGCCCAGCCGCGCGTCTTGACTAGGTTGCCCGCTCCGCCCACACAGTCCTGTCCCCCACCGTTACTCTGACGCGGTAGCCTCTTCTCGCGTTCACGACGACGTTCGCCCGAATCCTAGGACCACGACCGGGACCTCGGCTAAAGAACTCGAGCTCGCCAACCTTACTGATGATCTCGTCAGGCTGATCGCCCAAGTAGCCGAACACCGTCACCGATGCGGGCGTTCCACCTTCTGGAACACTGTAGCTCGAGAAGTCGATGTCGACCGCACATCGATTCTCGGCGCAATCGTAGCGCGCAGACCCGATCTCGCGAGCACCTTCCAAGTTCAGACCACCACAGCCGAGGAAGATCACAGCGATCGCGAGAACTCCGACAGATTGGCTCATTCCTGTTCCTCCTTGGCAAGCTAGCGACTCGCTGCTGAGCAGCGGCGACGCGGAGGCCGCGCCAGGGGCCGCGGTTCGCCGTCAGCTCGACGCGCTTGGTTCGGCAGCATCCGCGTTGTCGCCGTCTTTCTGCGCTGTTCCAAAAGCGGCCGCCCACCGCGAAGCCATCATAGGCACGCTTCGTCGATTTCGTAGTCTTCGTCCGGCACCGCCTCGCCGGTGATGCAAGTGAAGCAAGCGTGGCCGCTGCTCGCCGATCCGATGACCCAGAGGGGTTCGCCGCACTCGCAGCGCTCACCACGCTTGAAGGCCGCCAGCGCGTCAGCCAAAGCTGCACGGATCTCGGCCGGCTTGTCACCGGGATTCGCCTCCACGTGAAGCGCCACGTAGCGATCAATGGTTATCGGATTGAAGAGGTGCTTCACGGTCCCACGATCTACTGTAGATGATCACTTGTCAGCTAGCCGGCGCTCTTCGCTGGCGGCGGGCCGTGCTCCGCGAGGTACTCTCGGAGAGCCGCATTGACGGCCTCTGAGTCGTGAAACACCTTAGCGAGGTCAGGCTCGAGAAGGACGACGTTCGTGCCCTTCGTGTACTCGGCGGAGTACTTGCCGCGGACGCCGCCCGGTGCTGACGTCTGCACCGCGATTTCGTCGCTATCCATCGAGACAGAGTGTACTGGCGGCGACCCACTGTTTGACTTGCGCGCCACAGTAGGCTTCGCCGACCTCCAACCTGGCGGCGCACGCAGGTAGACACTCCGGCCCGGAGCAATCCGTCCCGGTCCGGAGCAACCCGAAGCCCTAGCCGCCGCCCTTTTCCCAGCGCTCGCGCAACACGAACTTCTTCACCTTGCCGGAGGGAGTGAGCGGAAACTCCTCGACCCGCACCCAGACCTTGGGAGTCTTCTGCGGCGACAGGTGCTCGCGACAATAGCTGTGGAGCTCGGCGTCGGTGGCCGGGTCGGAAGGATCGGCGTCGCGGACGAAGGCGCCGATGATCTCGCCCCACTTGGGATCGGGAAGACCGACGACGGCAATGTCGGCGACCTTTGGGTGCCCGAATAGCAGCTCCTCGATCTCCCGCGGATAGATGTTCTCGCCGCCGCGGATGATCATGTCTTTGAGCCGACCGGTGATCGTGGTGTAGCCGCGAGCGTCCATCGCCACCAGGTCGCCGGTGTGCAGCCAGCCTTCGTCGTCGATCGCCTCGGCGGTCTTCTCCGGCATCTCGAAGTAGCCGAGCATCACCAGATAACCGCGGGTACACAGCTCGCCTTCTTGACCGATCGGCAGGGTCTTGCCGGTCTCCGGGTCGATGACCTTGATCTCGGTCTGCGGCAGCACAGGGCCCAGGGTGGTCGCCTTGTCCTCGGCGCTGTCGTCGGGACGCATCAAGGTCACCCCGGGTGACGCCTCGGTCTGACCGTAGATGATCGAGAAGTCGACCCCGAGCGTGCTCTCGATCCGCCTTACTAAGTCGGCAGGCACGGTCGAGCCGCCCGAGCAGACGGTGCGCACCGTCGACAGGTCGGTGCCCGAGAAGCGCGGGTGCTCCATGGTCGCGATCAGCATCGTCGGCACCCCGAGGAAATGGGTGGCCCGCTCGCGCTCGGCGAGCTCGAGCATCACCCCGGGCTCGAACTGCACCAGGTTGACCAGGGTCGCCCGCGCCTGACAGGGACCGAGCACACCGATTACACAGCCAGCGGTATGAAATAGCGGCATCGGGTTGAGGTACACCGAACCGTCGGCAACACCCAGGCGCTCAGCGACGAAACGCGCGTTGTTGGTGATCCCGCGATGATGGAGGTAAGCACCCTTCGGGAAGCCGGTGGTGCCGGAGGTGTACTGGATCTGCACCGGATCGCCGGGCTCGACGTTGGGCAGCACCGTGGCGTCGTCCGCCGAGGCCATGAAGGCCTGGAAGTCCTCGAGCGAATGGACCTCGCGCAGCTCGGCCAGGTCGTCGACCACTTGCTTCAGCGACTCGTGCATCGGATTGCCACGAAATGCCGGCAGGTAGAAGATGCCCGCGGATCGCGACTGCCGAAGCACGTATTCGAGCTCTCGCGCCTGAAACGCGGGGTTGACGGTCACCAGCACCACTCCGGCGAGACCGGCGCCGTACTCGAGCAACACCCACTCCGGAATGTTCGGGGCCCACACCGCGACCCGCTCGCCCTTTCGGAAACGCGCCGCCAGGGCTCGGGCGACGGCTTCGGCGTCGCGCAGCAATTCGGCGTAGGTCCAGCGGCGGCCCCCGGCCGGGATGCCCTCGACCAGGGCTACGGTCTCGGGCGCTTTCGCCGCCGCGTCGCGCAGGATCGAGCCGACGGTGGTCTCGAGCACCGGCGAGCTCTGGTCTGCCGGAACGTAGCTCTCGGTGAGACTTTCGGTGAGCGGCTCCACGATTCGAGAACTCGAAATCCGTGTCTAAGCGCCCGGCGCCAAGGCTTCGAGCGCCTGGAGGTCGGGACCCGGCTTGCCGTCGGGTCGGAACGGCTGGATGCAGACGTGGTCGGCGCCCGCCTGCCAGTGCTCGTCGAGACGCTGGCCCAGTGCCTTCTCGTCGCCCCACGCGACCAGAGCGTCGACCAGACGGTCGCTGCCCCCGTCCTCGAAGTCCCCTTCGGCGAACCCGAGCTCGACCAGGCTGTTCTTGTAGTTGGGCGCGCGCAGGTAGACCTGGAGGTTGGCGCGCGCGACCTTGCGCGCGGTCTCAGCGTCGGTCGTCAGGATCACCATCTGCTCCGGGCACAGCCACGGCCCCTCGCCGAGGATCTGGCGCGCCCGGCGGGTGTGCTCGGGAGTGACCAGGTAGGGATGAGCACCGCGCGCCCGGTCACGAGCCAGACCCATCATCAACGGTCGCAGCGCGGCGATCACGATCGGCGCCTCGACCTCGGGCTCGGCGCCGCGGTACAGCGCCTTTTCGATCGCCTCCAGGTAAGAGCGCATCTTGGGCACCGGTTTTTTCCACTCGTGACCGCGCAGGTTGCTGACCAGGTGCGGGTGCGAGACCCCGAGCCCGAGGATGAACCGCGCCGGCAGCATCTCCGCGAGCGTCTTGTGGATCGCCTTCATGGTCACCGGGTCGCGGGCATAGATGTTGGCGATGCCGGTGGCGAGGATCAGCTTCTCGGTCTTGCCGGCCAGAAAGCCGATCAACGCGAATGGGTCGCGTCCGACCGCCTCGGGAATCCACAGCGCGCTGTAGCCCCAGCCCTCGAGTCTCCACGCGAAGTCGGCGATCTCGCCGGCGCGCTGCCCGTCCAACCATGTCCAAACTCCCAATCGGCCGGGACTCGCGAGTGGTTCGCCCATTTCGTCTCTCCTGTTACGGCGTCGCCGGCATCCTGGCGACGACGCCGCTTTGCTATCGACCGGCGCTGGACGAGGCGGTGGCCGCCGCGGCCGCGACGCTGACCCCGTTGAAGGCGCTACCGTGACCGCGCAGGGTGTCGATGTTGGTCGAATCGAGAACCCGGCCAAAGAACATCTCGCCGCTGATCGTTCCGTCCTCCGCCGATCGCACCGCGAACCCGAGTGGCAACCGAGTGCCGCCGCCGCTGGTGAGCAGCCCGGCGTTGAGCAAGAGCTCGTCGCCAAGATGGATGATCCCGGGAATCGACACCGAGAACATCAGATTGCCGAGCCCCATGTACAGCCAGCCGTCGCCTTCGGGCGGCAGCACCAGCCCCAGCGGCCCGCCGAATCCCATGCGCTCGGCGGTGACGGTGAAGGCGTGGCGCGGGTCATGGCGAGCAAGCAGCGCCGCGATCTGGTCTTTGCCACGCACCGCCCTGGGCTTGACTCCCTCGTCGACCACGAAGTCGACGAATCCCACCAGCATCTCGAAGTCGGTGCCGTCACCCCACGGCACGTTGGCCTTGGGATCGGGGTTCGCCGGGTTGGTGCTGGAGTTGTCCCAGGAAGCCTCGACTTCGACCAGCGATCCCGCGGGCGCGGCGACTGGCTCGCGAAACCGGTAGATGTTCTGCCAGTCGTACTCGTACTTGGGCACGTCCAGCAGCACCTCGCGAATTCCGTCGGGCCGCACCAAGGTGTACTTCATCGACTTGCCGCGCTGGTGCATGTGGGGCAGCAGCGACAGGATCCGGCTGTCCTGAGAGAACCAGTACACCGCTCGCTCATGGTGATCGGACGCGCCGGCCGGGATCCAGATGCCAGGATCGGCGGCGAACGCGGTGGTGATCTCCTTCTCGAGCTCGCCCACGCCGAAGTAGAAACCGAGCTTCGAGCCGTCGACGCCGGCGGTGCCGCTCGGGTGGTAGTGCATGTTCAGGCTCACCAGTTGAGTGGCCTGGAGCGGGTGCCCGGTGCCTTCGGGGAAGACGGTCGGCGGGCTGCCCGCGACCCACACCCCGCCGATCGACGGCGCCTCAGCCATCCCAATCGGCCGGCGCGCGCCTTCGTTCAGCAACAGGGTGCGTCGGATACCCGTGGGCGTCGATTCGTCCTCCTCGCCGATGCCGAATGGACCGAGGTAGGTAACGACGTGGTGGAGCACCGCGGTGTTGCCGGGAAGCAGCTCGATTGCGCGTACCCACTTGCCCGGAGGCAGCTCCATCGCGTAGACCTGGGTGATGAACGAATCCGGGCCACCCGCCGCGACCTCGATCGGCTGCAGGTCGACGACGTAATCCGGCTGCTTGCCCATCTTCCAACTTCCAGCCGGCGGCAGGGACGGCGGCGGCGGCATCTTGGCGGGATCGCCTTCGACCGCACCTTGGTCGACCCAGCGGAGGATCAACTCGACTTCCCGGTCGCTGAGACTGATGTCGTTGGCGAACTCGCCAAAGCGCGGATCAGCGTCCCACGGCGGCATCTGGCGAGATTGCACTTCCTGGCGGATCGACTTCGCCCACGGCCGCGCTTCGGCGTAGCTGAGCAGCGACATCGGCGCGACGTCATTGGGCCGATGGCAGGTGACGCAGCGCGCCATGAACACCGGTGCTATGTGTTCGGTGAACGACACCTGGTCGGGCAAGTCGGTACTGGCGGTACCGGAGGTATTCGGGTTGCTGGCGCTGGCGGGCGGTGCAAGGGCACCGAGCAGCAGGAGGGCGGCGGGGAGAAGGACGGGGACTTTCATGGTGGGCTCCGACTAGCAGTGGATTCGGGCTACGCGCCGCGATGGGCGGCGTCGGCGCATTCTAGCGAGCTTGTGCGCGCTCACCTACGCCTGGCGAAACGGATCCTCGATGTGCGGAGCAGTTTGCTCCTTGCCCCTACCGACCGAGCAATCTCACCGGACCCAGGGTCAACTCGGGTACGTAGGTGACCAGGAGCACCACCACCAGAAGCAGCAGAACGAAGGGCAAGGTCGACCGGTAGATGCGCGACAGCGGCTGTTCGAAGCGAAAGGCGGCGAGGAAGAGATTCTCCCCCATCGGCGGCATCAGGTACCCCAGCTCCATGTTGGTCAGGAACAGGATCCCGAGGTGCACCGGATCGATGCCGTAGGCCAGCGCCATCGGATGGATCAGCGGCACGACGATAATAATCGCCGAGTAGATGTCCATCAGCGCACCCACCGCGATCAGCAGCACGTTGAGCACCAGCAGGAAGACGATCTTCGACTCGATGTGATCTTGCACCCAGTCAACCGCTTGCATCGGCACTTCGGTCAAGACCAAGTAGTTGGTGAAGCCGAGGGCGACCCCGAGAATGATCAGGAAGGCGCCGACCAGGGTCGCGCACTGGATCACCACCGCGGGCAGATCCTTGGACGGGTGCAGGTCACGGTGCACGATCACCTCGATGACGAAGGCGTAGACCACCGACAGCGCCGCCGCCTCCACCAGAGTGGCGAGACCACCGAAGAACGCCCCGAGCACCACCACCGGAACCAGCAGCTCCCACTTCGCCTGGTTGACCGCCTGCCCGGCTTCGGAGAGCACGAAGGGCTGCCGATCGGCGCCGTGGCGCACCCCCTGGAAGGCGCCCCAGCCCGCCACCGCCAACACCAGCAGCAGGCCCGGCACGAAGCCGCCGATGAACAGCCGGTCGATCGGCTGATTGGCGTAGAAGCCGTAGAGGATCACCGGCAGACTGGGAAAGAACAGCAGCCCGATTCGAGAATACGGAGCGCCGTGGCGGCCAGTTCATCGCGGGTGATGGTGATCGGGTCGGGCACCATGACCTCTCCGGCCTTCATGGCG
>JAQBHE010000416.1:0-3697 GCA_032128015.1 Holophagae bacterium | reverse complement strand
TCCTCGAAGGTGCCATCGCCGCGGTTGCGAAACAGCCGATCGCTGAGAGGTCGGTACGACAACGGACCGCAGTAGTCGCGCTCACCGAGATCGGAGAAACAGGCGAAGTGGGTCGCGACCTGGAAGTCGACATAGTTGCCGACGTAGAGATCGAGCCAGCCGTCGCGGTCGTAGTCGAAGAACACCGCCGGCACGCTCCAACGCTGATCCTGGGTTCCGCTGGCCTCGGTGACGTCTCGGAACGTTCCGTCGCCCTGGTTGTGCAACAGCCGGTTGGGGCCGTAGCTGGTGATGTAGAGGTCGACCCAGCCGTCGTTGTCGTAGTCGCCCGCCGCCACGCCCATGCCGTAGCCGCGGACCGCGAGACCAGCGTCGGCGGAGACATCGACCAGAGTCACGATCGACGACCCGTCATCGCCGCGACCGAGATCGTTGCGGTACAAACGATCGGTCAGCGGGCGGCCTGCCGGTGGCGGGAAGGTCGAATCGGCGGCGGTCTTCCCGGGCTCGAGCATCGTCCCCTGGATCAGGTAGAGGTCGAGGTCGCCGTCACGGTCGTAGTCGAAGAGGGCGCCGCCGGCCCCCATCACCTCGGCAAAGTAGTACTGCCCCGACATGCCATTCCAATGCACGAAGTCGAGCCCGGTCTGGCGGGTGGCATCTTCGAACAGCTCGCCAGCCATCTCGGTCTCGACCGCCGTCTGGATCGGGTCGGCAAGGCTCGAGCGGTCCCCGGCGCGCGGCGGCGAGCCGCAACCGACAACCCACGCGCTGATCGCGACGGCAACGATCCGACCGAGTTTCGGCATTCGCGGGATCCGATCTGCGCGCCCGGCGCCACAGGCCTGCTCCAATGCGGACCGCGATCTCTCGGCTCGACCTCTCGCCGCGATCACTCGCCGCAACGAGCGAGCTACGGCACCTCGACGATCGCGAAGCGGCTGAACAGCCCTTGGCGGCCGACCGAGTGCACGTAGAGCCGGAGGAAGTCCCCCGACCGCGCAGCGCCGACGATGCGCTCGAAGGTCCGAGCGCTGTCGATCCGGGCGCCGTTGACCTGCGAGATGACATCGCCGGGCCGCACTCCCTCGTCATACAACGGGCTGCTCGGCGCCACGTTGAGCACCGCGACGCCGCCCAAGTTCCCTGGGAGCTGGAGGCGCTCACGGGCTTCGGACGAGAGGTCGCCGTATTGGATTCCCAGCCACTCGAGCTCTTTCTCCTTGGATTCCTTCGGCTGCTCCTCGGCAGTCTCTTGCTCCGCAGGGCGCTCTTCGAGGACCACTTTCTTGCTCAGGTGTTTGCCCTCGCGGATGACATCGAGCTCGACGGTCTTGCCGGGCGATTGCGCAGATACGTAGTCGATCAGATCGCGGGTGGCCTTCACGCGATGCTGATCGACGTTGAGGATGACGTCGCCCGGCTCGAGGCCGGCTTTGGCAGCCGGAGTATCGTCGGTGACCGCGGTCACCAGGGCGCCATCGGTGCTGTCCAGCCCGAAACCGCGCATCGTCTTGTAGTCGATGTTGTTGACGTTCACACCCAAGAAGCCGCGGCGCACCCGCCCGGACTCGCGCAGCTGGGGCAGCACCGAGCGCAGGGTGTCGACCGGCACCGCGAAACCGATGTTCTCGGCGCCATAGCTCATCGCAGTGGAGATTCCGATCACCTCGCCCGCGAGGTTGACCAGCGGTCCGCCGGAGTTGCCGCGGTTGATCGCGGCGTCGGTCTGGATGAAGTTCTCGAAGGAGTTCGTCGCCTGGCTCAGACCCAGGCTGCGACCCTTGCCGCTCACCACTCCGACGCTGACGCTCGAGTCGAAAGCGAGCGGACTGCCCACCGCCATCACCCAATCGCCGACCCGCAGACTTTCGCTGTCACCGAGCGCCAAGTAGTCGAAGTTCTCCCCGGCGACCTTGAGCAGGGCGAGGTCGGTCGAAGGGTCGCTGCCCTTGATCTCGGCGTCGTACTCGCGGTTGTTCAGCCGTAGCGTCACGGCGGTCGCGCCTTCGATGACGTGGTAGTTGGTGATCAGCCAGCCATCGGCGGAAATGAAAAATCCCGATCCCCCCGAGTCGGTGCGAAACTCCTGCGGCTCTTCCTCGCCCTTTGGACGTTGGCGAAAGAAGCGATCGAACAATTCCTCGGGGACGTTGCCGTGAACGTCGGCCTTCTCGATCTTCGCGGTGTGGATCGAGACCACACCCGGCAGGACCGCCTCTGCGAGGTCGGCGAAACTGGGCAGCCCAGCGGCCGACGAGGGTCCGGGCGCCCCGACGCTATTCTCTGCGGCGTTCGCGGTCTCGGAACTGGTGAGTCCCTGGCTCGGAACCGTCAGGTTCAGGCTGCCGGCGAGCACCATGCCGAACACCACGGCACCGAAGAGCATGATCAAGGTAAGGAATCGGGGGCTCTTGGATGGTTCCACGGTCTCTCCTCCGGTGCTGGCTGGCGAATGGACTTGCTGGCGAAAGGACTGCGGGAGGCTTCCCGCTGATGGTGGGCGTGCCGACGGTCTGGAATCGCGGCTCGAGGATCAGGGCGCCGTGCGCCGCTCCTCACAAGCGCCGGGGCCGCCGAACCCGGTACTGAGCTTAGCGCGAGAAACTCGCGGCGTCTGCACCCCCGACCCCGCGGCGCTCGATCGGGGTAACAGAGAAGGCGGCTCCGGACATTCCAGCCCCTGGACATTCCGTTTCCGGGCGCCGCTCGCCGGTAGTCAGTCAAAGCTCGGTGGCTGGTCAATGCTCGGTCAATGCTCGGTGGTCTTGCCCTGCAACGGCCGATCTCCTAGAATGACCGGGTCTGCCCACCGGCAGACGAGACTCAGAAGTGGGTTTCACCGCCCACTTTTTTTGTTTCGGGGCTCCCCGCCTACGACGCCGGCCCGCCCGCCACCAGGCAGACGGCCTCGAGTCGTAAATCACGTCGAGACTCACGTCGAGTCTCACGTCGAGATCCGGAGCTGGGTCTGCCCCGGAAGCACGACGTTGCCGAAGAAACCCAGAATCAAGAAACCCAGAATCAAGAAATACAGAACCCGAATGCCAGCCGAGATTCGCGAGACCCAAGCCACTCCGCCAACCAGCCGCCGATCGACTGGCGCTTTCCGCCCGACTCCCGAGATCGAGGGCGAGCTGTCGGCGATCGCGCAATCGGAGTCCTGCGAGCTGGCGCATGTCGAGGCCAAGGGCGGGGTGCTGCGAATCGTCCTCGACCACCCCACCGGGGTCACCATCGAAAACTGCGCGCGGGTGTCGAAACAAGTCTCCGCGTTGCTCGACCGTGACGACTTCGGCAGCGGCCGGTACCTGCTCGAAGTGACCTCCCCCGGTCTCGACCGCCAGCTCTACGGCCCTCGCGACTACCAGCGCTTCGTTGGCCGAGCGATTCGAGTCACTCGTGTCGCGGGCACGGAGCGCCGCAAGACGACTGTGGTGGGACGGCTGGCGGCGTTCGTCGCCGAGGACGGCGGCGGCGCCGAAGACGGCGAGGGCGGCCGCGAGAATCACGGCGGCCGCAGCGACTGCGGCTTCGCGGTCGTGCTCGACGCCGGCGGCGCCGAGCACCGGATCCCGCTTTCCGAGATCACCGTCGCGCGGCTCGAGATCGAGCTGTAACCCGAAAGCAAGAGGAAGAAGAAGATGGCGCACGCTCAGACGCCAGAAATCAACATCAACGAGGTGCTCAAGCAGGT
>JAQBHE010000415.1:0-6528 GCA_032128015.1 Holophagae bacterium | reverse complement strand
CTGGGATGCGGCCTGCTCTTCGCCGGCCTTGTACTGTTCCTCGTTTTCGGGGTTCTCCTGAGTCGGCGATCAAGAGCCGCGGACGCGCCGGAAGCGGAACGATCTGAGACCGAGGAGCGAGTCAGGCTTCAGGGTGACGGCTCGTTCGGGCTCGAGGTTGTCGGGGAGTCTCAATACCAGGAGAACATAGACGCGGTTGCAGGGCCAAAGACGCCCGACGGTGTCGACGTAACAGTACCCGCGGAGCTGATCCTTGAGGATGACAACCTCTACGACTCGAACGCCGTGGCTGTCAGGATCGGCGGTAGGACCGTCGGCTATCTGGCACGTCAGGAGGCGAAGGACCTTCGGGAGGAGCTGAAGCCCGTACTTCAGGGGCGACGACTCCCGATCACAGTAGAGGCGAATATTCGCGGCGGGTGGGATCGGGGCGGCGGCGACGAAGGGAGTTACGGCGTGTGGCTGGACGCCTTCCCGAGGGGAGAGGACGCTGAGGCAAGCGAGACAGCCAAGCCGAAGCGGCGGCGCAGAAAAGCGCCGAGCACCGGGCGGGCACGATCGGCGCGGACTGCCACAACTACCAACGCTCCGTATCAGCGCATTCGGACAAGGCTGGAGCGTGTTCCAGCCGCGGCCTGGGAAGGACTACTGAGCGGAGCGGCGGTGTCCCTCGTGCCGTTCTACGACGATCCGGAGAACGCCGACGCCATCCGCGTCACGACCGCCGAAGGGTTGGAACTCGGGTTTCTCCCGAAGCGAGACTCGATGGCCGTCTCCGGCTCGATCATTCTCGGCTGCCGTGTCGAGGCTCGCGTTGCAAGCGTTGCCGCCTGCGAACTCGACATCGAGCTCTTCGAGTCGTAAGAGGCGGCCGTCCCAGAACCAAGGCCACGGGTGCCGCGTGGCGCGCCCGACGGGGCCGTATTCGCCACGATCGCCGGCGGGCCGCTACTCGGGGGAGGGGCCTTAGGCGGTGCTATGGTTGAACGCAGACAGCGTCCTACAGGTAGCCGAGGGAGGGCCAAGCGGTGTTGGTGTTTTTTCTGTTCTGGGTTGTCCTCGGAGGCCTTGTAGGGTATGCCATTGGCAAGGCCCGAGGCCGCCCAGAGGCGGGTGCTATTTGGGGCGCACTTCTTGGCGTGATCGGCTGGGCCGTGATAGCAGCCGGCCCAAACCTCCTGCCAAAGTGCCCGGAGTGTCGCGGGACAATTGTCGAAGGAGCGCGCCGCTGCAAGAACTGTGGCGTCGAGTTGCTCGAGAGCGCTGAAGGATAGCCGGCCGTCGGAAGCGTGGCCAGCTACAGCAGCTGCGGGCGGAGCCTCGAGGCCCTGCGTTCAACCGATGGGCTCGGCGAGTAGCAGCGCCCGAAGTTCCGGGCTCGCGTCTCTCAGGAGCACGCCCCAGTCGGGACACTGCGGGACCTACTGATCGCCGGCGCGAAGCTCGTCGACGGCGTCGTTTTGGTCAGTCATGCCTTGGGCGGAACCTCGGGACTTGCTAGGGCTCATCGGACTCAAGCTCTCGCGCCTTCGAGAGAGCCGAGGCGAAAAGGCCGGTCGGCACCGCCACGATGCCAAGTCCCACCATGAGGATCAAGAAGGTGAACAGGCGGCCCCCCACCGTGACCGGGTACACATCGCCGTAGCCTACGGTCGTCATGGTTGCCACCGCCCACCAAAGACTCTGGAAGATGGAACCGAACTTGTCAGGCTGTGCCGAGCGCTCGAAGTAGTAGATGCCGACCGCCGAGAGGTAGAGGAGGATCAACGCAACGGAGGCGAAAAGAACCAGCTCCTCTTTCGCTATTCGGGCCGCCCTGTGAAACCGCCTCACCGCACCGCCGTAGCGCGCTAGCTTGAAGACGCGGACAACTCGGAGGAGCCGAAACACCCGAATAGAGCGCAGATCGATTCCGAGCGAGAGGTAGAACGGGAGAATCGCGAGGAAGTCGACGATCCCGAAGAAGCTGAATATGAACGAGCGCTTGCGGTCCGCCACCAGAATCCGCAGGACGTACTCGACGGTGAATAGAGCGACGACCACCGCCTCGGCGACGTCGAGCCGTTTCTGCCAGGTCGAAGACAGGCCAGGAAGAGTCTCGATTGAGAACGAGACGAGAGAGAGGATGACCAGCGCCTGGACAACCAGATCGAAGACAAGGCCGGCAGGCGTGTCTGGCGACTCGACGATACGCTTGAGCCTACTCACGATGTGGCCACCAATCCAGACCGAGCCAACAGTGCTAGGAGCACTCCCACGCCGGCGATCACCCGCAATCGGTGGTGGCTTCGGATCGCCCGCCCTCCGTGGTTGGCTCCTGGGTTCGAGCCGAGCCTACCGCCGGCAAGCCCTCGCGCCTAGCGGCCGCAGGACCGAGGCCGTGCTTCGCTCTGTCTGAGGCTCGGGACAGGGCGTTCGACTAGAGTCGGGCCAGACAAAGAAGTCGGCAATGCGAATGCGAGCAGCGCCTTCGCGGCTGCGCTAGTCCGGTCCCTGGCGACGTCGCGAGCAGAGGCCAAAGATCCGTGCAAGGACTGGGCGAAGGAGCTGAAGCCGAAGGGCCGCTGGAGCTACGTGGCGCTGATCACGTTCCACGGTGCCGATGTCGCCTACGATGGCGCGATCCTCAACAATGAGCGCCACGCGAAAGAGATGCGCGAAGGCGAAGAGGTGTTCTTCTCGGACGTCGACTGCGACAAGGACACGGTAGACCTTGAAGTGACGTCGCAACCTCGGAGAGTGAAGACTCGACTCCGACTCCTCATTTCCGAAGCTGAGCGCAAGGCTGGAGGAGTGGCAGCGATGGAGAACCTGCTCTTCGTCGTCATCGAGAGGAAAGCACGGGCGAGCGGATAGCCTGCGCTGAGGCCACCTCCTTCGGGATCAGGAGCCGGAAGGCTACCCGGCCAGGTGTCGGGCCCTCGTGGCCCAGCGACGGCCGCGAGATCGCCGGCCCTCCGCGATCGGCGGGAGGGCACTCCGCGGGACGCTGGCGGGATCACCGAAAACCCGTCTCGAGCGACCGGGAACCGGGCTCGGCTGCGTCCGCGTGCTTACCCTGCGCTTACCCGATCATTCTGCGGTCGACTCGGAAGCTCGCCGGACTGTCGAGCAAGTGCCAGTATTTTCAATGGTTAGCGAGTGGTGCGCCCGACAGGATTCGAACCTGTGACCTACAGCTCCGGAGGCTGTCGCTCTATCCAGCTGAGCTACGGGCGCATGACTCCATGCCTAAGTCCAAAAGGACGATCCAGACTGCGAATGGCGACTGGGGTGGGCGAGGGGACTTGAACCCCCAACGACTTGAACCACAATCAAGTGCTCTACCGATTGAGCTACGCCCACCATGTCAGTTCGTCGTCAATAGGTCGCCGGATCGTTCTCGAGCGGAATCCGGAAAGCTGTTTGCCTGCAGTGACTCCAGGATCGCGGTACGCGGGGGTCGGTGGCCTGCCTGGAGGGATTCGAACCCCCGACCCGCGGCTTAGAAGGCCGCCGCTCTATCCAACTGAGCTACAGGCAGCCGGAAATCTCGCGTCGAGTTCCCGCACGGATGCGGGGCCCGAGACCGACGGATATCGGGGCGCCCAGATTTGAACTGAGGACCCCCTGCGCCCAAGGCAGGTGCGCTACCAGACTGCGCCACGCCCCGATGAACACGGCCGGCCAGTGTAGTGGAGGCTTGCCGGGAGTGTCAACGAACGAACGGGCACTCGATCCGGCAGCCGGCGGTCACAGCTGCGGCGTCTGCGGCGGGTCGCGATGCTCGCCGAGGACAACTCCGGACGGGGTGCGGTAAGCGCCGGCGTCGACCGCTTGCAGGCAACGGTTGCGCCCCGCGTTCTTGGCGGCGTAGAGGGCGCGGTCGGCGAGCACGATGAGCTCGTCGGCGCTCTCGGCGTAGAGCTCGGGGAACGCTGCGACGCCCGCGCTCAGGGTGATGTGTAGGCTCTGGCCGTTGATCGAGATCACGGTCTCTGCGACCCGGCGCCGCACGCGCTCGGCGGTGCGCAACGCCTCGCTACCATCGGTGTCGGGGAGCAGCACCGCGAACTCTTCGCCGCCGTAGCGGCAGCACAGGTCGGAGTCGCGGTGGTCCTCGCGCAGCACTCCGGCGACCGCTCGCAGGGCCTGGTCGCCGGCGCTGTGGCCCCAGGTGTCGTTAACCCGCTTGAAGTGGTCGATGTCGCACAACAGCACCGCCAGCGAGGCGCCGCGATCGCGGCAGTCTGCGAACGTCCGGATCAGCGCGCTCTCGAACACTTGGCGCCGCGAGATGCCGGTCAGCGAGTCGAGCCGGGCCTCGCGATCAAGCGCTGCGTTCTCGACCAGGGACACCAGTTGGGGCAGGAGCTGGTCCCAGACCGCGAGATCGGGTCGATCGAGGTGGCCGGGGTCGAGCCACAAGCGTACCCGGCCCAAGCGGCGCTCGCCGGCGATCAAGTCGCGGTCAAGACGTAGCCAGCGCCTCCGGCGGTGGATCCCGGGTCGTGGCGGCGGGCCGTCCCCGGGATCGGCGGGACCCGGTTGCGGCGGGCCGGCGGTGGCAGCCCACCAGCTCTGAGGGTCTCCGGCGTCGTCGAAGACATCGACCTGGACGAACGAGGGCGCGAGCGCATGGCGCAACTCGGCGACCAGCGCGGCCGCGAGATCGGCCCGCCGCCGGCCGGCGGGCCCGACCCGCTCGGCGAGCGAGCCCACCCTCTTGAGGTCGCGTAGCTGACGCTCGAGATCTCGGCGCTTGACGCTTGACCGAAACAGCAGAACCGCGGCGATGCCAACGCCAAACAGCACCGGCAGCCCCGTGACCCCGCTGCCGGCCAACGCGGGCAGGAGCAACAGGCCGCCGAGCCACGCGCCGGCGTCCGCGCCGGCGCTGGTGAGGCTCCGACGGAGTTCCGGCGCTGCGCCTCGGTCGACGCCTCGGTCAACGACTCGGGAGGCCGAAGAGGCCGAGGAGATGAATCGCAGAGCGCGGCTGGCGTGATCGCCAAGCCAGAGAACGCTGGCGAAGACCAGACTCGAGGCGACGCCGATCTCGATGGAGGAGAGATTCCATCCTGGCGGCGCTCCGCGCGCAAGAAGCCAGCCGGCGGCCCAGATCGCCCAGGTCGCCGTCGCCGCCGCGGCCAAGGCGCGCGCGAGGCCGCGGCGCTCGCCGCCGAGGTCGGGGTGTCTTCCGCCGAGAACCCGGCGCAGCGCCTCCGCGCCGAGCGCGCCGAGCGCCACCGCAATCGCCGCGTGGCCGGCGCCCAGGGCGACCGTGAGGCCGGGCAGGAGCAGGCCGGCGAGCCCGAGGGTCGATCCGAAGGGTCGCTCGGCCGCGGCCAGGGCGACCGCTAGGGTCGCCGCCGCGAGGTAGCCTGGCGCGGCGCCAGCGGCGCCGAAGGCGCCGAGATCCTTCGTGTTGACCGCCAGGACCAGGACGGTGATCCCGATGCTCCCCCAAAACAGGAGCGGGCGAAGAACCCATGGACGAACGAACAGCGGGCGGAGGCTCGCGGCCTCGTCGACAACCCGGTCACGAGCGCTGCCGACGGGCTGACGCTCCGGCGCCGCGGTCTTGGCGGGTTGCCGAGCCACCTGGGTCGAGCCGGGTCCGTGCCCTGGACGTGATGCCCCCGGGTTTCGCAAAGGCTAGAAATCTCGTAGACTTGCAGGCTCCGGGTCCGTGCCCAGGCCGGAGCGGATGGAGGCTCATCTTAGCCGGAGTAGCGTCGAGAGGGTCGCTTCGGCCCAGATCAGGTTTCGCGTCGAGCTCGGTCGGATGACGAGGCGGTTCGCCGGGTGTCACTACCAATGCCCAGTCCAGATTTTGTCGTTTACGAGCCGGAGTACGAAGAGCTCCGTTCTGTCCTCCGGCGTTTGCGCACCGAGGCGAACGCCCGAGTTGTGTTCCTGATCGACAAGAACGGGCAGCAGATCGCCGCCGCAGGGGAGACCGACCAGTTCGACAGCACCTCGCTGGCTTCCCTGACCGCCGGCAATGTCGCCGCTACCGACGGCCTTGCCAAGCTGATCGGGGAGCGCGAGTTCTCGGTGCTGTTCCACGAGGGCCAGCAAGACCACATCCACATTTCGATCGTCGCCAAGAGGGGCATCCTGGTGGTGATCTTCGACGACCGATCGTCGCTCGGTTTGGTGCGGTTGCGGGTCAAGCGCGCAAGCCGCGATCTCGAAGAGGTGTTCGACCACATTGGCGCTCGCCATCGCGAGACGGAAGACACCCAGCCGGCGATCAGCCCGTTCTCCGAGATCACCGACGAGGATATCGACGCGCTGTTCAGCGAGTGAGGTCCGGCGCCTGCTCGCGCGAACATTCGGCGGCTCCGACGCTCGGCGGGTTCTGCGATGACCTTCATCAATTACGCCAACAAAGAGATCAACTGCAAGATCGTCTACTACGGTCCCGGTTTGGGGGGCAAGACCACCAATCTGCAGTACATCTACGAACGCACCGCCCCAGAGTCCAAGGGCAAGATGATCTCGTTGGCCACCGAGGCGGACCGCACCCTGTTCTTCGACTTC